>CP027224.1:4700000-5000000 GCA_002973635.1 Lysinibacillus sp. B2A1 | reverse complement strand
TCGACATAAAGTAGAGCCCACTTCTATCTGAAGCAGGCTCTTTTTATGTTATATACAGAAGGATGAAATATCAGTGGACGACCTGAATTACGCTTTTTTATACAACTTAAGGAGATACAATTTGTGTTATACATGTAGCGATTTTCTGGCATATGTATTTTCAGTTAACTTTTAAGCCAAGCTTGTAGTAAACTAGAGAGTAAGAATAGGAAAGAGAGGGAATAAGATATGCCAACACCTAGTATGGAGGACCATATCGAACAAATATATCTATTAATCGCTCATAAAGGATATGCTCGTGTGTCTGACATAGCTGAAGCATTATCTGTTCTTCCTTCTTCTGTTACAAAAATGGTTCAAAAATTAGATAAAGATGGTTATTTAGTTTACGAAAAATACCGTGGTCTTACATTGACAGCCAAAGGAGAAAAACTTGGAAAACGTCTTGTGCAGCGCCATGAGCTTCTAGAGCAATTTTTGCGAATCATTGGTGTAGATGAAGAGCGTATTTATGATGATGTAGAGGGAATCGAGCATCATTTAAGTTGGAACTCAATTGACCGCATTGCAGATCTTGTGCAGGTAATGGAAGATAACCCAGACATTGCGAAAAAATTAGAGGCTTCTAGGACACACAATTTATAAAATTTTTTGCGAAAATGATGGTGTGAAGGAAAGGAAGACAATATGAACGAATTAAAATCAGGTGAAGTTGTTACGTTAACGATATTAGAGCAACAAGCATCGAGATGGATTTTAACAAATGGAGTTAAAGAACTACCTTTAAATGCTTCAGAGGTAACAGAGCCACTTGCTGTAGGTGATCGCCTTGAAGTATTTTTATTTGTAGATCGCCGTGGAGAATTAGCTGCGACAACAGCTATTCCTTCTTTTGTACAGGGCGAGTATGGCTGGGCTCGTGTCCTTAAAGTAGTGGAGCGTGAGGGTGCTTATGTAGATATTGGTACTTCACGTGAAGTGCTAGTAAAGGCAGAGGATTTGCCTGCATTAAAGGAGCTTTGGCCAATACCAGGAGATCATTTATTTATGACATTACGTACTGATCGCAATGGTGACTTATTTGGTCGTTTAGCAACAGAAGAAAAAATTTCTGAGCTATACGAAGGTGCATTTGAAGAAATGCATAATAAAAACATTACAGCACGTCCTTATCGATTGCTGCCAGTCGGTTCGTTTTTACTAGGTTTAGACAATCCTTATCGTATTTTTGTTCATGAATCAGAGCGCAATACAGAGCCGCGACTTGGACAAGAAATAGTTGTACGTATAATTGATGTAAAAGATGATGGTTCCTTGAATGGTTCACTTTTACCACGTAAGCATGAACGTATTTCAGACGATGCACAACGAATTTTAAATTATTTACAAGAGGTTGGAGGAAGAATGCCGTTTGGCGATAAATCCTCTCCAGAAGAGATTCAGGAAATGTTTAATATGAGCAAAGGTGCTTTTAAACGTGCATTAGGGACACTAATGAAAGCTGGTAGGGTAAAACAGGAAGAAGGCTGGACAGAAGAAATGTAACATTTAGTTCAAATTGTGAGATATGGTGAACAGTTGCTATACGTAGTAAAGAAGAAATGACGAGAGATCCCATTGAAACCTTCTCGTCTTTTTTTCGTACTAATTATTGTATAATGACATACATTATACAGGCCAAATGAGTTTTCAAGCGAAAGGGGTCGCATAAATTGAAAAAAGCATGGATGAAAATACTAGCAGCAACTATGTTAGTATTTGGAGTGATGGCACCAGCAGCAGGTCTTGCAGCCGATAACACGCCTCCAAAAGCAATTGATGAAAAACTAGGCGTTCCAATTGTTGTATACGGTGCAAATTTATCTGAAGATGAAAAAGAGTCCGTTAAAAAATCTTTGAAAGTGAAAGACGAGCCTGAAATTGAAGAAATTACAGTATCAGGCGAAGATTTAGTTAAATACATTAAAGATAGTAATTCAAGTTCCCGCATGTATTCCTCTGCAAAAATTACACGTAAAAATGCAGGAGAAGGTTTGGTCATTGAGATTGTTACGCCATCCAATATTACTCAGGTGACATCAGAAATGTATGCGAATGCAATGCTGACTGCAGGTATTGAGGATGCAACTGTACAGGTGGCTGCACCAAAAGCAGTAACTGGACATTCAGCGCTCGTAGGAATTTATAAAGCTTATGAAGTAACAACAGGTGAAACACTTGATATTGATCGTACAGATGTAGCGAATGAGGAACTCTCAGTGGCTACTACATTAGCCAAATCGGCAGGGGTTGATGATGCCAAGGTTGCAGAGCTGCTTACAGAAATTAAAAAGGACATTGCGGAATTAAAGCCGGCAACTCGAGAAGATGTTGAAAAAATTGTACAAGAGCAGTTAAACAAACTTGACATTAATTTAAGTGAAACAGATCGACAATTACTTGTTGATTTAATGGATAAAATTAGTAAACTAGATATTGATTTTAGTAAATGGTCTGAGCAATTAGATGATATTAGTAATACCATTAAGGAGAAATTCGGGTCACTTATGGAAGATGAAGGCTTCTGGACAAGTGTGAAAAATTTCTTTGCCAATTTAAAAGATACGATATCATCATGGTTTAATTAAGGAATAAAGCCCTCGGGGGATGTCTGAAAAGCAGCTGAAATTATTAATCCGCTACCTTTGAAAAAATAGAAACAGCTATGATACTATTGAAAAAAAGGAGTGGTGAGAAATGGAATTCCAATTACAGCAATTGGCGGGAAATCAGCTTGCTTACATCTATGAGCAAGAAGGGGAAAAGTTAGCAGAAATTACATGGCAGCAAAATGGGCAAGTTATGGTCATGGATCATACCTATGTATCAGATAAACTACGCGGGCAGGGGGTAGCTAAGGAATTGTTAGATCAAGCCGCAGCATATGCCCGTGAACATGACTATAAAATGGAAGCTGTGTGCTCTTATGTAGTAGCAGTCTTTAATAAATCAAACGCTTATGATGATGTAAAACAGTAAAAATAAGGCAATCAGCTTGGAAGATAAGCGGATTGCCTTTTCACTTTTTATCAATCTGTCCACTACAATTGAATAACACTGTAGATTAATGCTGTTAAGAGGCCTGCTCCACCTATTAATGAAGCCATATCTACCCAATCGTATACTAAGTCTAAATTTTTCATATCATCACTCTCCTAATAAATAGTATTAATTCATTAATTCCCTTAGCTTGTCTTTTATAATCATAAATAGTTACAAAATTATTTTTCGTGTTAGAAAATATTTACGCTACGCTAGGGCGTTATTGATACAAAAACAGCTGGTAGGAGAATAATATATATTTGAAGTTATGACATACTATAAAGTAAGCACCTGAAGTAGTGAAAAGACTAAGCAAAGGGTACAGTTATCTCTCACTAATATATATGCGAAAGGGTTTAAAAAAATTTATGTTTAGCCGTCTTGAAATAGGGAAAAGATAAACTACAGAGCTAGTTTTTATACTTTTAGGAGGGATTTTAAATGGCAAAACGAAAAGGTAAAGGTGTTGTGATTGCAGGATTAGCAGGATTAGCAGCATCTTATTTAAGTAAAAAAGAGAATCGTGATAAAGCATTAAATATGTTTAATAATGTAAAGTCTAAATTTGAATCATATTTAAATGCTTCAAATATGGACATGGATAAAAGAGTGGCTGAGCGAGTAACTACTGAGGTAGCTACAGAGGCTGGAACTTCACCAACGAAAATCGCTTCAAATGAAATGGTGGCTGAGGGTGGAGGTCATACAGGAGTTCATTTTTATAATGAACAAATTCAGGAGCAAGAGAAATAAAGCTAAAACCTTCTCATTTCGCGTGAGAAGGTCTTTTGTGCGGGATAAGAATGACACTAGCAAATACTAGTAAAACTATTCCTGTAAAGATAAAGCCACTGACAATGCCTAAAGATAGCCAACCAAGCAATGATGAGCCAAGGACAACACCTAGTGAGAAGAAGGCATAAAAGTAACCGTATGCTTTACCACGAATATCTGCAGTTGTAGAGTCTATTAAAAGTGAATTGACGGATGGGAATAAGAGGCCAAATCCAATGCCGTAGCAGGCCATTGCTATATAAAGTAATGCACTTGAATCTGCCTGGCTAATAAGTAATTGGCTTAATCCCATTAAGCCTATACCTAAAGATAATGTTTTTATAGGAGCAACCTTATCGAAAATACGGTTAGTTGGTAAAATAAATACAAGGACAGCAATAATTCCAAATGTACTCATCAATGTTCCGCTTAAACGTGAATCAAAGCCTAAAGATTGCACTTTTAGAGGAAGTAGATAGGCAATAACGCCCTGAGAGAACATTAAAAAAAATGCACCAGTAAATGCTTTTAATGTGCCTGTATTATTGAAAAATACACTTATTGGTATATGTGTGCTTGGTGTAGATTTTTCTTTTTTAATATGATTCGACTTTAATATAAAGAAGGCAAGAATACCTAATAAGAGCATAAAGCTGGCTGTAATATTAAAAACGAATGGTACACTAGTACGACTTGCTAAAATACCGCTGAAAGCAGGACCAATGATGGCAGCAATACCAACAAAGGCCCCAGAAATAGCACTGCCTTTACCTCTTTTTTCCTGTTCTGTTGTGTTAGCTAAAAATGTGAAAGCAGCTGGGACAATAAAGCCTGCAACTAATCCATGGACAAAACGAACAATTAGTAAAGTAGTAGGATCTTCGACTACATTGTAGAGCGAAAGGGATAAACCAGTTGTTAAAAGACCTATAATTAATATAACAAAAGGCCCCTTACGATCTGTTAAAAAGCCAGAGATAATATTACCAAATGTATTTGATAGAGAATACATACCTACTGCTAGACCGGTTAAAAAGGCAGATGCCCCTAATGATTCTGCATATGTACTCATAACAGGAAGCTGGGTAAAAAGGTCAAAAAATGAAAAGAAAATAATGACATAAATAAATTTTTTCATAGCTCCTCCGATGATTAATTATGTATTTACTAAATAACTAGATTTTATTATATCATTTTCGACAAAAAAGAACGTCTAATAAGTGTTTTCAACTTATTAGACGTTCACGAATCGCAGTTATTAAGCTTGAGCGACTTCTTTTTTCATTGTTTTGTTTTTAGCAAGATTTACATGCCAAGAAAGTGCTTCCTCTAAAATATGAGGTGTTTGTTGGTTACCAGTTGCTTCTACAGCACGGTTGTAGTAATCCCATAATTGCTCTTTGTAATCAGGGTGTGCACAGTTTTCAATAATTAAAGGAACACGTTCTTTAGGTGCAAGACCACGTAAGTCAGCAATACCTTGTTCAGTTATAATTACATCTACATCATGCTCAGTATGGTCTACGTGAGAAACCATTGGTACGATTGAAGAGATTGCGCCGCCTTTTGCATAGGATTTTGTAACGAAAATACCTAAACGAGCGTTACGTGCAAAGTCACCTGAACCACCGATACCGTTCATCATACGAGTACCTGACACATGTGTGGAGTTTACGTTACCATAGATATCTAACTCAAGAGCAGTGTTGATTGAGATTAGACCCAAACGACGGATAAGCTCTGGGTGGTTAGAAATCTCTTGCGGACGTAAGCAAATTTTATCAGCATATTTCTCTAAATTACCATATACTTTTTTCTGTAGTTCTTCTGTAAGAGTAATAGATGTTGCTGCTGCAAATTTAACTTTACCAGCATCGATTAAGTTAAATACAGCATCTTGAAGTACTTCAGATGCAACGACTAAATCTTCGAATTCTGAATCAGCGAAGCCATCTAAAACAGCGTTTGCCACAGAACCTACACCCGATTGTAATGGCATTAATTGATTTGTTAGACGACCAGCCTTAATTTCATCGCGGAAGAAGTCTAATAAAATGTTTGCCATTGTTTGTGTTTCTTCATCTGGTGGAACGATTAATGAAGGAGCATCAGGCTCTTCTGAAATAACAATTGCTTTAATTTTAGCTGGATCAACTTTGATACCAACATCACCAATACGTTGCATTGCATCAGTCATTGGGATTGCTTCACGTTTACCTTGCTCAGCTGGTACATAAATATCATGGATACCGATTAAAGCTTCAGGATGTGAGATATTTAATTCAATAATAATGTTTTCAGCGTATTCTGCAAAGATTGGAGAGTTACCCACTGAGTTTGTTGGGATAATGAATCCATCTTCTGTAATAGCAACCGCTTCAAGAATTAAATATTTAATTGGTCCAATAATTCCTTGACGAACTAATTCAGCGTTATGGGAAAGGTGAGCATCTACATATTGGATAGCTCCAGAGTTAATTAAATTACGAATACCAGCGTCCCCTTGGAATGGTCCACGTTTACGGATAACACCAGCTTCAGCTAAATATTTATCTACTTCTGGACCTAAAGATGCACCTGTATAAACATCGATTTTGAAATTTTCGTTTTTAGCGCGCTCTACTAATGCCATAGGAACAACTTTTGCGTCCCCAGCACGAGTGAATCCACTCATACCAACTACATCACCGTCAGAGATAAGTGCTGCAGCTTCATCAGCAGTAACAATTTTACTTTCTAGTTCTTTTAAACCTAGGCGTTTTTGAACATTTGCATCCATTAAAAAAATCCTCCCCTAAAAAGTTTTGATGGAAACCGATTACAAAACTAGAAAAAACGTGTAAGAATTTTCTGTTTATTTAGTTGTAGTATAACTCCAACCATTTGAATAATACTATCACCAATTTATCACAAAAACTTTAGGATAAGCATTAAATTGAGAAAAAATAGGAAAAACGAGCATAATTGTGAATTTTCGACAGAGAAAACGTTTTAATGTAGAGCTATATAATTTTAGCGAAAACTTCCATTTGCAAATCTAAAAACGAAATTAAAAAGTACAGTGAGCTGATAATAAGGTGCTCGCTGTACTTTTTAATTATTAGAAACCTAAAGAACGACGGAAGTAACTTGCATAGCGCTGACTTACAGGAATACGAGTACCATCTTTCATGATTAATAAAAACGTTGAATGTGAGTCTGGTTGAATTTCATCGATGTAGTCAATATTAACAATATAAGAGCGGTGACAACGAATGAATGAGTCAGGTGCTAAAAATAACTCTAAATCACTAAGGTTTAAGCGGTGGTAGCCCTCACGACTCATTGTTTTAACAAATGTTTTTCGGAGCTGTGTTTCAAGATAAATAACTTGATCATGTTTAATCGGGTACCAGCAATCATCAATTTTGATTGTGATGTAATTCGTTAAAAATGCTGATGGTTTTTGTGGGAAGATTGCAGTAATAGCCCCCTTCGTTTCGCCTTCCTCCATAAGAGGAATACTCATGCCATAGTAGGCTACGCCAAATACATCCGGCTCAATGTAAGAGCTAATTTTTTGCCCATAGCTCAATGCCTTATGGGCTGCTGAGCCTTCTTTAATTGGATCACCTGGCTTAATTTTTAAATCAACTTTCTTGCTTGGTTGGTAATACAAGTATTCGTTCGTGTCGGAAATTGCGATTGAAGTATTCTCGGGGAAGAACTCCTTAATAATCTCCATAATCTCTTCTATTTGTTTTGGATCCACTATTAACACCTCATCTTAGCTTTTAAAAATAGTATTATCATCTATTTTACTACATATTCGTATAAATTATATAGAGAAGATTTCGGAATAAAAAAGAGATATGTCGATTGTTGAAAAAAAAACGTGCAAAATACCTAGCACAATTTGTCACAAAATTTAATTAATTACTAATTTTTTTTAATATGTATATGGTAAAATTTAATTGTGTGATGTGAGTTTACGAGGTTTCTACTGTGAGTATATGATAAATTAGAACTAGAGTGGAGCGTAAAATGTGGTTGAAAGGAAATCGCAGAATATGGTAAAATTCACTGTATAGTCTATTTTTTTTAAAACTGGTGTTTTAGTTGGGTTATTTTTAAGTTGTATTCAATATAAAATTGTGAAATAGGACTCAATTCATATAATAAATAAAGAAATACTATTTTCTTATTTTAAATATGTAATTTGATGTCTAATTTTGTAAAAGTAATTCGTGCAATCTGAGGAAAGATGGGGAAGATTATGCAACTACATCAACATTCTATGTCAGAAACGATATCAAAAAGATACTTCCAGGAAATCGATAATATTAATCAATACATCGGTGTAGAAGAATTTTTTAATATTGAGTCGAAATTAATATTTGAAATTTACCATTTAGAATCTGCAAAGGCTAAGAAATCTTTGCATGAGTTAATTGATATTCTCTCAATACGTTTTGGCAAGCAAGTCATTAAAATGGTTCGAAGTTATTTTTCTGTGCTGTCGTCAATAGTTGCACGTAAATTGCTAGACAATCAAGTACCTTCGAAAAAAGCCTTTGCTTTTAACATTGCTTGTAATGATATGATTGAAAATCAGATGAAAGACGCGGAATTTTTACAATTTGCTGATGATTTAATTGATTTCTTTGTCTATTTTATCGCAGATCGCAAGCAACCGACTTTCCGTCACCAGACAGTTAACAAAGTGATTATGTATATAAATGATGAATTAGAAAATGACCTAACAGTTGAAAGCATCGCAAATAACTTCCATATTAGTACTAGTCACTTATCACGTATTTTTAGAGAACATGTCGGTATTACACTGGTCGAATATTTAAATGTTCGTCGTGTAGAAGAATCGCAATATTATCTACGTCATACAAATAAAAGTATTACTTCTATTTCAGATTAATTCCATTTCTGTAACCAAAGCTACTTTACACGTATATTCAAAAAATACACTGGGGTTACTCCCAAGCATTTCCGTGATGAGCTGCATCATGAGTTTTATCGTTTTGAAATGGCGGAGACTGAGCTTCAAAATGTTTAATGACATGACAATAAATAAGGTATGAATGAATAGGATGCGGACGTGTTAGCGATGCTAAAGCTCGCATCTTTTTTATGCTCTTGCAAAATACGAGGTAATTAGTAGCACCTTGCTATTTGATAAAGATAGACCCTATAATGTATACTTCACTTTAGTTGATAAATAATAGTAGGTGGAAAAATGAAAAATTTGAAGCTATTTTCAATGCTTGGACTTGTCGTTTTTGTTCTTAGTGGCTGTCAAGCTGTGCAAAACAAAGAAGGTTTTTTCTATAGTATTTTTGTGAAGCCTATGGAATTTTTATTGGAGTTTTTCGGAAATACTATTTTTTCAGGTAGCTATGGTCTTGCGATTATTGCTATTACAGTTTTGATTCGTTTAGTTTTAATGCCGATTATGTTAAAAAATTATCGTCAGCAGCAATTAATGAAAACGAAAATGGATGCGTTTAAACCTGAAATGGAAGCTGTTCAGAAGAAAATGAAGGAAGCAAAGACGAAAGAAGAGCAAATGCAGCACCAGCAAGAAATGATGGCACTATATCAAAAGCATGGCATCAATCCACTAAATATGGGTTGTTTACCAATGTTGATTCAAATGCCTATTATCATGGGTCTTTATTTCTCAATTTTATATTCAGCAGATGTAAAATCACATGAATTTTTATGGTTTAGCTTAGGATCACCTGATATTGTTATGACGATTGTTGCAGGTATTGTGTATTTAGTTCAGGCGCGTGTGTCATTATGGACTGTACCAGAGCAACAAAAAGCACAAATGAAAATGTTTATTTATATTTCACCAATTATGATTGTCTTTATCTCGATGTCATCTATGGCCGCTCTACCACTGTATTGGTCAGTCAGCGGTGCTTTACTGATTATTCAAACCTATATTGGTCGAAAGTATTATTCGGAACATCCAGAAAAAGCAAATTCATAAATTAATTTACGTCGAGGCGCCTTAGTAGCCTCGATTTTTTTAGGAGGACAACAGGATGAACATAAAATGGCTATCATCTATTTTAGTGGCGCTTTTTAGTATTGCAGCTATAGTATTTATCATTATGGGGAATTTTAATTTTGCAGTACTGGCAATGACGATTATGTTTGCCTTATCAAATGGTTTCAGAGCTAAAAGCTTTAAGGAACAGGGCTATGTAAAAGAAGCAAAATGGATGAAGTATATGGCCATTTTTTTCTCCATGGCTTCTATAATTGTAATAATTATTATTCTCACTGAAAAATAAACTAATTTAAAAATCTATAGTGAAAACTTACACCCTAAATTGTGAACAGTGATAAAATAAGACTATACCAATAAGGTCGGATATTAGAGGTAGAATATTAGTCATTTCTGATGTACCTGCAAGAGGTAAATGTTCAGTACTTGCATAAGGACATTTTCCCATGTGGATAAATACGAGGAATCTTAACCACATAGTACTTGGAAAATTATAAAAGGGGTAAAAATAGTGAAAAAAAATCGTCTATTACTCATTATTGGTGCTTTCATTTCAGTAGCACTAATTGTTTCTATTTT
This sequence comes from Lysinibacillus sp. B2A1, assembly GCA_002973635.1. Lineage (GTDB taxonomy): Bacteria > Bacillota > Bacilli > Bacillales_A > Planococcaceae > Lysinibacillus. The sequence goes on along the minus strand of CP027224.1, from coordinate 4,989,553 downwards.
CGTAGTTTATAACTATAAAAATAAGCAAGTAAGTAATGAAGCAGAGAAGCAATCAATAACAACCGAACCAAATAAAAATGATTCAGTGGCAGCAGAAGAGCCGAAAAAAACACCTGAAAAGCCAGTGGAACCAGAGCAACAACCCGACGAAAATGGATATTTACCAAACCAAACATTACCTACTGAACCTACGTATATTAATGGTATTTTACTAGCGAATAAAATATATCCACTCCCATCTACCTTTGCGCCTGGAGAAAATAAGGAAGCACGTCAAGAATTAGATAAAATGCTAGCTGCTGCTAAAAAACAAGGTTTTGATTTTGTGGCATTTAGTGGCTATCGCTCCTTTGATTATCAAACAACGTTATATAATAATTATGTGAATCGTGATGGACAGGCAGCAGCCGATCGTTATAGTGCGCGACCAGGTTACTCAGAGCATCAAACAGGTTTAGCCTTTGATGTTGGTGAGCGTGGCAAAGAGAATCTATGGTTAACTGAGGAGTTTGGAGAAACACCAGCAGGACAATGGTTATTAGCAAATGCACAAGACTACGGATTTATATTACGATTCCCCAAAAACAAGGAAGATATTACAGGGTATATGTATGAGTCATGGCATTACCGTTATGTGGGTATAGATATTGCAAAAGAAATTAAGAAGAAAAGTATAACTTTAGAAGAATATTTAGGCGTAAAATAAAGGAAGGGCAGCTACTCCATAGGTAATGGGCTAGCTCCTCTTCCTTTTTGTTCTATAATATAGGCGTTAGTAGGCGAGAAATGGATTCTTTAAATTTAATCAAATTGGAACGATTCTGATACATTTCCCATGTTAATTCGGTACAATCAAAAATATCTTTTTCAAATAGCTCAGCAAGCTGATGTGAAATAGTTGAGTCATAAATGAAGGCATTTACTTCAAAGTTTAAACTGAAGCTTCGAACATCAATATTGGCAGTACCAACAGTAGAGGCTTCATCATCAATTATTATGGCTTTCGCATGGATAAAGCCCTTTTCGTAAATATATACTTTTGCCCCTGCACGCAATAATTGTCCAACATATGAATAGGTAGCCCAATAAACAAACATATGGTCAGGCTTATTTGGAATCATAATACGTACATCAATACCTGATAATGTAGCAATTTTAATAGCATCTAAAAAGCTAACATCAGGAATAAAATATGGTGTTTGAATATAAATGTATTTTTGAGCCATATTAATGAGCTTTAAATAACCAATTTTAATCTGTTCCCAGTCAGAATCCGGTCCACTTGAAACGATTTGCAGACCTACATTGCCCTTTTTGGGGATAGCCGGAAAGTACCTATCTGAATATCCCATTTTTTGCTGTGCACAAGCCTGATTCCAGTCTAATAAAAAGCGTGTTTGAAGGGGGTGTACAGCGCTACCCTCAATACGTAAATGTGTATCTCTCCAATAGCCAAACTTCTTTTGTAGACCTAAATACTCATCACCTACATTAAAGCCGCCAATAAAACCAATACGTCCATCAATAACAGCGATTTTTCGGTGATTTCTAAAGTTTAAACGAGGGTTTAGAAGGGGGAAAATGGATGGGAAAAAAACTTCTACCTCGCCACCAGCATTAATCAGTTCTTTGAAATGGCGCCTCTTAACATTTCGTGAGCCCATTTCATCATATAAGAGACGAACCTTTACACCTTGTTTTGCTTTTTTAATCAGCTTATCGACAATACGTGTACCTAAGTCATCCAAACGAAAAATATAATATTGAATGTGGATGTGGTCTTTAGCTACTTCAATATCATTTAGTAGCTGTTCAAATTTTTCTGCACCATCATCAAAAATTTTAATGGAGTTGTCCTGAGTTAACACAGCATTGTTTGTTTTCAGATGCATATAGATCATTTCTTTATAATTTTCCGCATTCTCTATACGAAACTCGAATGTATCATCTCGGATGGCATCCGTTTGATAGGTAATGAGATTGTCAATTCCTATATCCTTACGTCCTTCCCAACGGAATAAATGCTTTTTTCTTAGCTGTCGACCAAAAAGTAAGTATAAAATAAATCCAGCTAATGGAAGGAAGAATAGTACGAGAATCCATGCCCATGTAGAAGTAGCATCTTTACGTTCTAAAAAAATAATCGTCAACGCTGCTAAGATATTTACAAACATAATTAAAGGTACTAGATATTCCACATCTGTAAAAATGCTCCTGCACCTGCCTTTACTATATTTCACAATATATCTTAGTATAGCTTACTTCATTGGTGGAAAGAAGAGAAGAAATTTAATCGTAAGCATAGAAAAGGATTACTACGTAATATGGAACGAAGTAATCCGAAAAATGATTAGTAATGCTCCCATTGAAATAAAATATCAGAAAAATCTTTTTGAAGTAGCTTTTCACGATTGATAAAAAATTTTCCTACACCACTATCTGCCCACATAATACCGAGTTCATCGTTAGAGTCAATTTGGAGTAACAAGACATCATAGCGTTGAAGGAGCTTTGATTCATGACGGATGTCATCCTCTAAAAAATAAGCATAGCCACCAATTTTAGCACCAGCACCTAAAAAATGTTGAAGATAAATTTCTTGTAAATCCATATCCAACTGTGAAGGTATTAAATTAGGCAAATAACATACAGCGCGATAATCTAAAGCAGATACAGGTTCCTGATTTGGGTGGAAGTGTAATGCTAATTCCTGATGAATAGGGAACCAATCATTTGAATATGTTATAAATTCTTGTATGGGAATTGCCACTTTAGAATTTATGGTAGGGTAAAATCTGATTTTATAAAACTGTTGAAAAATATCTTCATGGTAATGATCTGCATTCACAAATATATTAGATGAAATATAAAATTGAAGAATACCTTGAGTTGGAAAATCCTTTAGTGGTGGCATTTGTGCAAAGTTAATTTGCGCTAATAGCCGCATTGACTCACCTGTTATATCTTTAGGATATGTCTGATAATAAGGTAAATATGGCACACCAGCAAATTTACTTTCAGTTATGGTTGTTGAACGCTTGTAAGGTGTAATAATCATAGATGAAAGCAGTGTGTTTTCAATTTCGAAACGAAGCAATTCCAGCTCTTTTGGAAGTAAGAGATTTGTTGTTTTATTCATCATGCAGAGCCCTCCGTTATTCATCTTAAGCAATAAATTATTTCTTATTAGTTCTTCATACTTAGAGATTCTATAATCTAAACAGTATATTTATCTAAATTTTCCTATGCTTTGGCTAGATATTTTTGGTTACCTATTAAGTTACGGCTTTTGTTGAACAATTTATTCAAGTCGTAAAGATTTATTTGAGGCTTTATAGATGAATATGATACTTATCGAAACTACAGCTATTGCTGCGGAGATATAATAACCAAGGCTCGATTGTACTGTAAATAACCAAGTGAAGAATAAGGGACCTAGAATGCGCCCTAGATTATCCATTGAATAGGAAAGGCCTGCAGCAGTTCCATACTGGCCTCCTGATTCTTTCGATGACAGTGATACAACACAAGTTCTTGCAAGTGCATTACCCGCAGTAAAGACACAAAGTGCAAGACCAGCTATAAATAAGTTAGCTGTTAAAGTGAATAAAAGCATACCAATAGCTGTTATGATTTGAGCACCTATTAACCAGGCTGTCTCATGTCCATTTTTAATTCTTCTTACAACCCCGCCTTGGATGGCTGCATCTACAAAACCACTAAACATAAATAAATAACCAATTTGTAATGGGGTAATTTGAATGCGATCGATTTGAAACAGCTGGAAAGTTGCCTCTACTCCTGCCAGCATAAAAGTCACTAAAAAGGAGAACATAAACAAATAACGCACTCGATATTGCAGCATTTTACCAGCACCTTTTGGCACAATGGCACGTTTATTTGTATCTTTTCGTTTTTCAGGTTCTTTTAAGACGAAACTTGCATAAATAAATAATAGTGCAATTAATAGTGCTGAACTAATAAAGGGTAATTGTAGACTATAATGACCTAGCATACCACCGATTGCTGGACCAAAAATAAAGCCAAGCCCGATGGACATGCCCATTAGACCCATGTATTTATTGCGGTCTTCCTCACTTGACATATCGCCAACGAAGCCAGTTACCGCTGTATAAAGTGCACCTGAGAATAAACCGCCCACAACACGTGAGACATATAAAATTACTAGATTATCTATAAATAAAGAGAAAATAACAAAGCTTAAACTAAAACCAACTAGACCCATTAAAATAAGCTGTTTACGTCCTACCTTATCAGATAGAATACCCCAAAGTGGTGCAGTAAAGAAACTCGCAAGGGAGTACACAGTTAATAAGCCGCCCACATGTAGATCATCCCAATTGTGCTGAACAATAACCTCTGGTAAGACTGGAATTATAATCCCAAATCCTAGATATACGAGGAATTGAACAGACATTAATAATAAAATTGCCTTTTTCATACAGTTCCCTGCTTTCATACAATATTTCAGTATGTATATTCTACCTCTCTTGAACTTGTTATTACAAGAAAACGGAAGATAGAACATTGGAAGAAGCGCAGTAAAAATCTTTTTCTCTCAAAATATGTAGAAAATTAATTGAACTTATTTACAGTAAAAAAATAGAAATGGTTAACAAGGGAGCTTATAATGTTAAAAATAACATGAGCTGTATTAAGTTAATTACATGCATGTGTCTAAGTTTTTATATCGATTTTCATATGGTATAGGGATTTAAATTTGGGGTATACTACTATAGGGTATATGAAGTGCAAGTTTTATTTTTTTGAAATTGGTGGTATTAGTGTAGTGAAGTAAAAATTTACATTGTAACAAAAATGAAAAATTTTAAAGATGAGTTAAGTGGTATGATAAGAAGTGATATACTCGTCGGACATCATACACGTAGAAAGAAAAATGAAACTTTTTTGGAAATAAAACGTTATATTAATTCGAGGAAAGATTGAGGTGGAATGTATGAAAAAAGAAGTAGATTTGAAAAAGATTGTTTCGAATTTATCTAAGTTGGGTGTAACAGCCACTGTAACAAAGTCTCGACTTGAACTTTTAAAAGTGCTCACACCACCAACGCAAACACCGCAAGTTCAAGCTTAACTCGTACAAATGAAAATAGGTAGTCTCTTTGTAACGGAGACTACCTATTTTCATTATCTAAATAAGTTCCAATCAATCGTCTTCATCATGAGTAGTAAACATGTAGGTACGATAGTGGAAGCGCATGCTAAAGACAAGACCGATAGCGAGGGCGTTCCCCATTAATGAACTGCCTCCATAACTGATAAATGGTAAAGGAATACCTGTTATCGGTAATAACTGAATTGTCATGCCGATGTTTTCGAATACGTGGAACGTTATCATGGCAATAATACCAGCGCACACATAGGTTGAAAATGGATCTTTTAATAATAATGTCGTTTTTGTTAAATGATAAATTAATAAGAAGAAAATACAGATAACAAAACTAGCACCAACAAAACCCCATTCCTCACCAATAACAGAGAATATGAAATCGGTATGGTTTTCTGCAACGTAAACCTCACGTCCTCTGAAACCTTTACCGAAAATTTCCCCAGAACCAATAGCATTCAGGGAAGTAATTAAATGATAGCCATCACTTGACGAATATGAATAGGGATCTAACCACGAATAGATTCGGGCAAACTGGTATGTCTTAAAGCCGAATGTTTTCTCTAAAAAATCCTGCATATAGAGGGCCATCCATAAAAGTGTACCACCAGTGACAGCTCCACCAAAAAGGGTTGGTAAAATTATCTTCCATGATATACCAGCGACAATAATAAGCGCGGCTGTAATGGCAAAGAACACAAGGGCTGATCCAAGGTCAGGCTGCTCCCAAATAAGTGCTAATGGAACTATCAATGTAGCAGTGATTTTAGCTAATAATATAAAATCTGTTTTTAAGGATCGTAATGAATAAACTTCATGATGCTTACTAATAAGACGAGCAAGTGCTAAAATGTAAAAAGTTTTCATAAATTCAGAGGGCTGCATATTCCCCATTGGAGTATGATACCAGCTTTTTGCGCCATTCACACGCTCTCCTATTTGTCCTTTACCTTCAGGCATAAAAATAAGAATTACTAACAGAGCGATACCTGCACCATACATATACCATGACATTTTTTTATATTGATCAGGCTCAAAAAACATAACTATACCAATGATTACTGCACCAATTATGTACCATTGTAGCTGTTTGGGAACATAGTTGATGCCATACTGCCCGGATGTTTGTGCCGATGCAATGGCAAGCAAACTAATGACCAGGAAGGTAAAAAGTATAAAAGCGAGCGTCCAATCAAAACGATTCGCGAAATTTCGTTTATTTTCCATACAAGCCACCTATTAAAATAGTATCTCTTTATGAGTAAATCTGGTTTTATGCCATTTACCACATAAGAGTAGTTGAACATCCATGCAATAGCATGTTTAACATTCATATTATAACGTAAAAAACACTTTTACGCCTGTGAATATTGTTAAGACGATATTTAGCATAAAATGTTTCAAAAAATTCACGATTAGTCTTATAATGTAGTGAAGAATGGGGTGATGATTGTGGCTAAAAAATTGAAGTCAGCTGAGGATTTTATGTACCATATTTATGTTCATATGAATGATGTCGATAAATTTGTCATTTTTAGCGGTCTGAAATTCTCGCAATTTGTGGCTGCTCTTGAACCACTGCATCACTTACTGTTATTAAAACATTCCTATGAAGACGGTTCATTTAATATGCATACACAGTTTGATTATATACCAGACGAAGAAGTACCTCAGTTTGTAAAAAAAGCTGCGGAGTCTAAGGAATTATGCTGGGTAGATTTTATGGATGAAAAGAGGCTAGACCAATTAACGCCAATGGAGCAAGGCGAATTGCTGTACATAAGTCATAAAAAAGAGCCAATTACTTCGCCTTTTTTTAATAAATTACAAAATAGGTTTGTCTACTACTCCTCAGACTTAGAGAAAATGACTAAAATTTATTTTCGTCATTTAAGTGATTCGGATTTACTTATGGCTAATGTATTTAACAGTTTAATTCGAGAAAAGGAACGAAGCTCAGGCTTTTGGCGAAGGAAAGTGAAATCAAGTATTCCTTCTATTTCACCTGAATTTCTACGTGCCTACCGGTCTTTTGCTAAAGATGGAGCACTATTGTCACTGTATCGAATTGAAAAACCAAAACTTGCCTATGGTATTGAAATTCGAAACCTATCTGAATATTCATTCCCAGATGAGGTGTGGGATGATTTAAACACAATTTTGAAAAATGAGCACGATGAATTGATTTATATTATTTAGCGATTCTTTCTACACGTAGAATGAATATACACTTAAATCTCACCGTCAAAAATACGGTGAGATTTTTATGTCATTTGTCAAGACGTTTCATGATAAACTAATAGTACTCAAGAAGTATGTGGAGGGCACAAAAATGAAAAAAAGAATCGGTTTATTATACGGCGGAAAGTCAGCAGAGCATGAGGTGTCATTGTCGACGGCACGTGCAGTCACTGGAGCTTTGAATTTCGAGGAGTATGAAGTATATCCGATTTTCATTACACCTGAGGGGGAATGGCGCCGAGGTGAGCGTCTAGAAAAACCCGCAAGTACAATTGAAGAATTACAATTTGGTGATGAGACCACAATTCTAGAAAATAATATTACGGATTTTTTAATCGATAAAAATGGGGAAGCTACACAGTTTGATGTTATTTTTCCGTTGTTACATGGAACAAATGGTGAGGATGGCACGGTCCAAGGGTTACTTGAAGTTCTGAATTTACCGTATGTTGGAAATGGCGTGTTAGCATCCTCAGCAGGTATGGATAAAGTAATCATGAAGCAGTTATTTGAAATTGCTGGCTTACCACAAGTACCATATACGTACTTCATACGTAGCGAGTGGGTGAACGAAAAGCAAACGATTTTAGCTCGTTGTGAAGAACAATTGAAATGGCCGATGTTTGTAAAACCTGCAAACTTGGGTTCAAGTGTCGGAATTAGCAAAGCAACTAATCGTGAAGAACTGGTGACTGCAATTGACATAGCCCTGCAATATGACCGTAAAATTGTTGTTGAGCAAGGGGTTGTAGCCCGTGAAATTGAACTAGCAGTGCTAGGTAATGACTCACCAGAAGTTTCTGTACCTGGAGAAATTAAACCAGTCACTGAGTTTTACGATTACCATTCAAAATATAAAGATGGCTCAACAGCTCTTATTATTCCAGCAGAGCTACCTGCTGAAACAGTAACAAGCTTACAGGAGCTAGCGAAGCGTGCATTTAAAGCAATAGATGGAAGCGGATTAGTTCGTGCAGATTTCTTTGTGACAGCCGACAACAATATTTATATGAATGAAGTAAATACAATGCCTGGTTTTACGCCTGTCAGCATGTATCCTCTACTTTGGCAACATACAAATGTAAGCTACCCAGTGCTTATTGATCGTCTGATTACACTAGCAATCGAACGTTATAAAGAAAAACAACAGCTTCACTATAAAAAAGACTGAGTGGGATTATTGTGAAAAAAACATTAAAACAATTAGCTGCATGGTTAAATGATGAGGTGTCAGCTTTTGGTGATACAGAAGTATCAGGTATTTCGATTGATACACGAACGATTCAGCAAGGAGATTTATTCGTACCATTTCGCGGCGAACAGACTAATGGTCATAAATTTGTTAAGCAGGCATTTGAAAAGGGAGCAGGCGCTTCCCTGTGGCAGAAGGATGAACCAAATCCACCACAAGATGTACCTTTATTATTTGTAGATGACCCAGAAATAGCCTTACAGCAAATGGCGCATGCCTATAGAAGTGAGCATAAGGGGAATTTTATTGGGATTACTGGTTCAAATGGTAAAACGTCAACGAAAGATATTTTAGCTGGAATGCTGTCTCCGTTTTTTAAAGTACAAAAGACAATTGGGAATTTTAATAACCAGCTTGGTCTTCCGATTACAATTTTACAGCTTGATGAGGATACGGATGTTGCTGTACTAGAAATGGGAATGAGTGGCTTTGGGGAAATCGAATTTTTAACGAAACTCGCTCGTCCACATATTACGGTGATTACAAACATTGGAGAAGCTCATATGCAAGACTTGGGTTCACGCGCAGGGATTGCAAAAGCAAAATTTGAAATCGTTCAAGGAATGTCGGCAAATGGCGTACTATTTTATGATGGAGATGAACCGTTGCTTAAAGAATTAGTAGCAAACGAGCAAAATCTTCATGCGACGGCATTTGGCTTAACGTCAGAAAACCTATTGTATGCGAAAAATATCGAAGCAACTAAGGATGGAAGTAGCTTTACAGCACATGGAGTGATTGAAGGGGACTTCTTTATTTCAGTTCTTGGAAAGCATCAGGTGAAAAACACACTAGCAGCCATGTTAATTTCTCAAAAGCTAGGTTTAAACGATGACCAAATACGTGCATCCTTAAAACAAGTGACTCTTACAGATATGCGTATGCAGCAAGTGCAGGGAATAAATGGGGCGTTATTTATAAATGATGCCTATAATGCTGCTCCAACATCTGTAAAGTCGGCTATCCAATTTATCGCATCTTCAACAATCCGTTCAGAAAAGTGGCTTGTGTTAGGTGATATGCTTGAACTTGGACCAAATGAAAAGCTCTTTCATGAGAATCTATCAGAGGATATTCATACACAGGAAATTTCCTATATTTGCTTGTTTGGCCCACGCATGGCTTATTTATATGATATTTTAAAAGAGCGATTTGATGCGGAGCATTTATTATATGTAAAGGATGATTATGCCCCAATTATTGAAAAGCTACAGCAAGCTAATAAAGAGTCTATTGTTTTACTAAAAGGCTCTCGAGGAATGAAATTAGAAACAATTTTAAATGCTTTTACGTGATAAATGATACAACGAATCGGTGAGACAATATTCTCACCGATTTCTTCATTCAATAAGCTTCAATGCAGTTATCTTCATTCAGCAATTGTTTTTTGTATCGAAAGCATAGCCGCAGATACAGAGGATTCCCACCTATATAGGTGGTGAGATGAATGCGATATTGGTTCCTTTTCAGTAGGTAACACCTACTGAATGAAGATAAAGCCTCCGGCGGATGTCACGGATTTTCAAAGGAATGAATTGTGTAGGCACAATTCAAAATCCGGACGCAATTACGCCAAGGCGAAATTGATAGAGGTGAAAGTAATGTCAGTAGGTGTGTTATGTATACACGGATTTTCAGGAGGTCCCTATGAGGTAGAGCCCTTTACTTCCTATTTACGAGCTCATACAGATTGGCTCATCGAAGAGCCTACTTTATCAGGGCACGGTGAGGAATTACAGATGCGAGGATTTACTGCTAAGCATTGGTTAATGGATGCTGAACTCGCCTTTCGTGCACTGGCTAAGAAGGTAGACGAGGTTCTAGTAGTTGGTTTTTCAATGGGTGGTATTATTGCGCTATACCTGGCTAAACGCTATAAGGTGAAAAAACTTGTGTTACTAAGCGCAGCTGCCAAATATGTAAGTCCAAAGCAATTGGTTAAGGATTTTAAAATGCTTGCCACGGAGGCGTATCATCGCAATCTATCTAATAATGAGCTATTTATGCGATATCGACATAAGTTTAACAATGTACCTCTATCATCAACAATAGAATTTATGAAGCTTGTTAGAATGGTCGAGCCATACTATAAAGATATTGAAATTCCTGTTTATATTGTTCAAGGAAAATTAGATGGTATAGTGCCTTATCATACAGCTCAATTCTTATATGATGAACTAATCTCAAACAAAAAAACTTTGTATTTTTCTGATAGTGGGAAGCACCATATATGTTTCGACAAGGATTGTGCTAAGTGGTTTTCTCAAGTTTTGACGTTTTTAAAGGAACAATGAAATAGTCAGATTATTACGACTCATGCGTTATCGTTGCATACGATTTAAAGCCATGTTAGACTAGTGTAAGCAATGGATACATTTTGTGCGAAGACTCTTCATATTTGGTTGAAGAGTACTTTTTTTTGAACACAACGGTTTTATTCTAAAGTGATTATTACGACAGAATCGAACCGCTCGGTAAAGACCGGGCTTTCCTTTTCATATAAGAGAGCTCTATATGAACATTATATAGAGGAAATTTTTAAGTAACGGAAACGTTCCACATAACAGGCTCGAATTTGCCGACAACTTCATCTGAAAATGTAACCATTTGTCAACTTAAAAGCAAAAAAAGGAGAATGAGAAGTTTGACAAATTTTTCAGAATTAAATATTAGTGAATCAACATTACGCTCTGTTAAGCGTATGGGATTTGAAGAAGCAACACCAATCCAAGAAGGTACTATTCGTTTTGCTATTGAAGGCCGCGACGTATTAGGTCAAGCGCAAACTGGTACTGGTAAAACTGCCGCTTTCGGGATTCCACTTATCGAAAAAATTGACCCAAAAAATCCAAATATCCAAGCATTAGTAATTGCTCCAACTCGTGAATTAGCAATTCAAGTATCAGAAGAGCTTTATAAAATTGGTTATGATAAACGTGTGAAATTATTATCAGTTTACGGTGGGCAAGAAATTGGCCGTCAAATTCGTGCACTGAAAAATAGACCTCAAATCATTGTTGGTACGCCAGGACGTATTATTGATCATATTAATCGTCGTACGTTAAAATTAGAAGATGTACAAACATTAGTACTAGATGAAGCAGATGAAATGTTAAACATGGGCTTTATCGATGATATTAATTCAATCTTAGAAAACGTGCCTTCTGAGCGTCAAACATTACTGTTCTCAGCAACAATGCCACCAGCTATTCGCAAAATTGCTGAAACATTTATGCGTGATCCAGAAATCGTAAAAATTAAAGCAAAAGAATTAACAGTTGATAATATTGATCAATATTTTGTGAAGTCTGCTGAACGCGAAAAGTTCGACGTTTTATCTCGTTTATTAAACGTTCACCAACCAGAACTTGCTATCATCTTTGGACGTACAAAACGTCGCGTGGATGAGCTTGCACAAGCATTATCAATTCGTGGCTATCTTGCAGAAGGTATTCATGGTGATTTAAGCCAAGCAAAACGTATTTCGGTATTACGCCAATTTAAAGAAAATAAAATTGATATTCTTGTTGCGACAGATGTAGCTGCTCGTGGACTTGATATTTCTGGTGTAACACATGTTTATAATTTTGATATTCCGCAAGATCCTGAGTCATATGTTCACCGTATTGGTCGTACAGGTCGCGCAGGTAAATCAGGTCTTGCAGTGACATTTGTAACACCTCGTGAAATGGGTTATTTACGTATTGTAGAGGAAACAACGAAAAAACGTATGACACCACTTCGTCCACCGACTTCTGATGAAGCTCTTGAAGGTCAACAACGCCTAGCAGTAGAGACTCTAGAAGGTCTTATCGCTAATAACAATCTAGGTGATTATCGTACATTTGCAGCAGAATTACTTGAAAACCATGATGCACTTGATGTAGTTGCTGCTGCTCTTCGTACATTAACAAAAGAGCCAGATGATACACCAGTAACTATTACTGAAGAACGACCATTACCAATGCGTCGTGAACGTTCTTCTAGTTCTAGCAATCGTGGCGGAGATCGTGGACGTAATAACCGTAGCTTTAACGGACGTCGAGATAGCGGACGTAGCGGAGATCGCCGCGGCGGCGGAAGTCGTAGAGATGGCGGCGGACGCCGTGAAGGTGGTGCTCGTCGTGAAGGTGGACAAGGACGTTCACGTGCACCGCGTCGTCACGAAGATTAAATTTTGTTTTATTATTATCATGAACCTTACAGTCAAAGTGGCTGTAAGGTTTTTTTTCGAATATATTGAAACAAAAGGAGCATTAAGCTCGTATACGTAATTAAAGAAAGAGAGGGAGCAACTTTGAGAGCAGAACCAATTCATAAAATTTCCCGAAAAGGGTTAACCGTGTGGCGTTTATATGGTGTATTACAAACAATATTGCTATTGATTGCGGCAATAATTGTTTCCTTCTGCACGTATTACTTTGAGTGGCCATCATTTATTTATTTCATTGCAGCTGCAGTAGTCTTACTTAGTATTATTTTATCAGTTTACCTGTTTCCAAAAATAAGATGGGAACGTTGGCGTTATGAAGTACGCGAGAATGAAATTGAAGTACAGCACGGTTTATTTGTTGTTAAACGTACACTTATTCCAATGGTGCGTGTACAGCATGTTGATACAACACAAGGACCAATATTAAAAAGATATAATTTAGGTAATATTTCAATATCAACAGCAGCAACTGTACATACGATTCCTGCGCTTGTGATGGATGAAGCTGATGGACTTCGTGCACGAATTTCGGAATTAGCAAGGGTGGCGGAAGATGATGTCTAAGGAAATTAATCGTTTACATCCAATTTCAGCTATTATAACGAGTGCGAAAGTATTAAAAAGCATGATTTTACCTGTTGCTATTATTTTTATAACAAATGGTTTTAATTTCTCGTTTAATGTTAATAGTGATCATTTTTTTCAAACATTGTTATTGTTCGGCGTTTGGGGAGTAGTGGCTTTACTTGCGGTTGTTAGTGGGATTATTAGATGGCGTACTTTTGTCTATTGGTTTGAAGATGGCGAATTGCGTGTAAAGTATGGTCTGTTTGTTAAAAAGAAGCGCTACATTCCATTTGACCGTATTCAAAGCTTAAATTATAATGAAGGAATTTTTCACCGTATATTTGGTTTAGTAAAGGTACAGGTTGAAACTGCAGGGAGTAAGGATGGAAAGCCTGAGGCTGAGTTAACGGCAATACGTAAACCGGCAGCTGATGCAATAGAGCTGGAAATGCGTCGAGCAAAAAAACAAATAGTGGAACAAATAGTTGATGAACAGCCGACTCAAATGACAGAGGAAGTAGTAATTCCACAGATATATCGTATGTCTATCCGCGATTTACTAATATTGGCAACGACCTCAGGTGGAATTGGCGTCGTACTATCGGGTCTTGCTGCAATAGTCTCTCAGTTTTCAGATATAATTCCTTATGAAACTGTATTTCATGAGTTGGCTGACTTCGTTAAAGTAGGTGCTTTTTTAGTTGCGCTAACAGTAATGTTCATTTTAATCATTGCATGGCTTGTTTCTGTAGTAATTACATTAATTAACTATTATGAGTACACAGTCAAAATTGAAGATGAAAAGTTAATCATTACAAAAGGGTTACTTGAGAAAAAGCGAATTACTTTACCTTTAAATAGAATCCAGGCAATTCGTGTTGTGGAGAATCCATTACGTCAATTATTTGGTTTTGCAACAGTGGTTGTTGAGAGTGCTGGAGGAAATGGTGAGAATGGAAAAGATAAGAAAATTACTTTATTTCCACTCATAAAAAAGCAGGCCTGTCTGGAAACGTTAGAACAACTTTTTCCAGAGATGAACTGGCATCCAGAATTTATTCATTCACCAAAACGTGCACGTCCATTCTTTTATCGTATCGATTTTATTTGGCTCATTCCTATAATAGGTGCATGTAGCTACTTCTTGTATCCGTATGGTTTACTTTCGCTGTTGCTGATTCCACTTATAATACTTTTGGGCATTTGGCAGCATAAAACAGCTGGTTATATGATTGATGGAAAACAACTTACAATGCAATATCGTGTATTCAATCGTATTACATTTTTTATGGAGAAAAAACGTATACAATCTATTGAAAGTACTCAAACGTACTTCCAAAAGAGAAAAAATGTTATGTCTATAAAAGCAACAGTAATGTCTGGAATGACTGGAATGACTGGAAATGTTCCGAGCTTAGAACAAAAAGATGCTGAAACTATATTATCTTGGTTTGAGCATTAACCTTATGGAAGGCTAACCATTTACAATTTTTTGTAATGGTTAGCCTTTTTTAGCTATAAATAAACAAGAATAATTTATATAATAGAATATATCTAACAAAAGGGGTGGAATTTTTGTTTAAATATGATATTAGTGAAAACACGTATTTGAAATTGTTGGATTTAAACGATGTAGATGAATTATTTACATTGACAGATCGGTCAAGGGAGACTTTGCGAGAGTGGATGCTTTTCGTAGATGATGTGAAAACGGTAGAGGATACAGAAAGATTTGTAAGAAATGCGATGCATCAATATGCGAATAATAATGGCATACAAGCAGGGATTTATTATGAGGGAAAACTTGCAGGAGTCATAGGCTATCATCAAGTGAATTGGCAGCATAGATGGACGAGTATTGGTTATTGGTTAGGAAACGAGTTTGTTGGTAAGGGGTTAGTTACTAATTCAATGAAGGCCTTTATTGACTATGCCTTTAGTTATTTAAAGTTAAATCGAATTGAAGTACGTGTTGCTGTGGGGAATATTCGAAGCCGTACAATACCAAAAGTGCTTGGCTTTAACGAGGAAGGCCGTTTGAGAGATGCTGAGTGGTTACATGATCACTATGTAGATCAAGTTGTTTACGGATTAACGGCAGCTGAATGGAAAAAACTAAAATCAGCGAACGAGAATACGGCCGTTTTATAAAATAGAAATTGGGTATGCATAACAGATAAATTAAGAGGAGCATCCCATGTACTAAGGATTCTCCTCTTTGTACCTGTTATTTACCTGCCATCTTTTGTTTACGCCAGCTTAAAATTCTTTTGGGGTGTAAATAGATAAGCCCAAGAACGAATCCAGTTACTAAGCCGCCTAAATGCGCATAGACATTCACATTTGGCTGTATAAAAGTCATAATGACACTGATTACAATGATTGGCAAAATAAGCTTGCGAAGCATAGGCATTGTGCGGCGTGTGTAATAAACAAGCGCCCCAAAAGCACCAAAAATTCCAAAAATAGCCCCACTTGCGCCAAGGCTACCATAGCTACTATCATTAAGTAGATAGGTCGCCATGTTTCCTACAATGCCGGATAATAAATAAATTGTTATAAAACGTGCCTTACCCGCGATTTTTTCAAGCTCTGGCCCAAATATATACAATGAAAACATATTAAAAAGCACATGTAAAAAGCCGGCATGTAAAAACATTGCAGAAAAAATACGCCACCATTCACCGTTCTGGATTAGGAAATTCACTTGGATTCCGTAATTTAATACAAGTACCCCAATACCAGGTAAAATAGTTAATACATAAAAAATTAAATTAATCGCTATAAACATAGAAACAACAGGGTAATACTTTGTATATTGCTTAAAATTTTCTGTTCTACTAAACATGGCTCCACCTCAATTTACAATTATTATACATGGCTTTTTGGCAATAGGAAAAGGAGAAGTTCAAATGATTAAAGGAATTGGTCTCGACATCGTGGAAATTGATCGTATTGCTAAGGCACTGACACGCACAAATAAATTTAAAGATCGGATTTTATCTGAAAAGGAAAGACTTTTATTTGAGGCACACTCTGAAACTCGTAGAATAGAGTTTTTAGCTGGGCGATTTGCTGCAAAAGAGGCATTTTCCAAGGCTCTAGGAACGGGTATTGGCGAGCAATGCAAGCTTCATGATATTGAAATTTTAAGAGGAGAAGCTGGGAATCCTGTTTTATATTTTAAAGGAAAGCTTGTAAATGGGTTTGTCAGTATCACACATGCTAAGCAATATGCAGCAGCACAAGTAATACTGCTGCTGTAAGTAATAGTGAATATCGTACTACCATATAAAAGACGCTCTACTTTCTGTAAATATTTTGAACATTAAAGGTCAATTTCGCCTTGGCGTAATTGCGTCAGGATTTTGAATTGTGCTTGCACAATTCATTCCTTTGAAAATCCGTGACATCCCCCGGAGGCTTTATCTTCATTCAGTAGGTGTTTGGAAACCCACTGAAAAGAAACTAAAACCGCATTCATCTCACCACTTGTAGAGGTGGGAGTCTTCTGTATCTGCCGCTATGCTTTCGATACAAAAAACAATTGCTGAATGAAGATAAATATATTGCCTGTTCTTCAGATGACATAACTGACAAATAAGGTTCATATATTGTCGTAGTGGATTTGAAAGAAGAAAGGGTGAAAGCGTGGGCAACCGTATAGTTAAATGGCTCGTCTTAATTTGTACGATATTACTTCTGTCGGCGTGTGGTACAGCCTCACAGGAAAAAGTGTTGAAGAAGGTTAATGGTAAATGGGCAGAGACAAATGGTTATGAGTTAAATGCCTCGATGGAGATTAAATCGGGTGGAGAGCC
Organism: Lysinibacillus sp. B2A1; assembly: GCA_002973635.1. GTDB lineage: Bacteria > Bacillota > Bacilli > Bacillales_A > Planococcaceae > Lysinibacillus. The sequence goes on along the minus strand of CP027224.1, from coordinate 4,972,310 downwards.
AAGAAAATATGATGTAACAGTTTGGCATACTAAACCTGATTTTTATCGAGTAGAAGTAGTGGAAAGTGGGAAAGATGTTTCACAGATGATAGTACGAAATGCAGATGGAGTGTTTGTAGTTACACCAACTTTGAACAAAATGTATAAGTTCCAAAGTGACTGGCCAAAGAAAAACAGTCAGGCATATTTAATAGGTGCTCTGGCAGAAGATTTAGCTGAAGATAAAAATGTAGTCATGAAAGAGCAAGAAAAAGCATATATATTTGAAGCAGCTACTAGAAATAGCTATAAAAATAGTATGCCTCATCAGGTGATTACAGTAGATAAGAAAACATTGCTTCCAACTTCCGTAGTCATAATGAATGATGTAAAGGAAGAACAGATACGTATTACATTTAAAAATGTAAAATTAGGTGTTCAACATGCTGCCAAGGAATATGCAGTTGAGCAATTTACGGAAACAGATCAAACAAAAGGTGAACAAGCTGCTCCGCCAGAAAAGGATGATAAAGGTGAAAAAGATGGTAAAGAAGCAGTAGGTGCTGAAATTGAAAATAAAGAGTTCCAAACAAATTACCCTGTTGTAAATTGGGAAAATACGAAGATGACTGAGGAAAAGGTTATTCGTGAGAATGGAATGGATCGTGTCATTTTAACATTCGAGGGTGACAAGCCATTTACAGTTATGCAACAGCCGGCTACTAAAGAGAGTGCGATGTTACCAGTATCGTCACCAGGTGATCCGGTAGATTTAGGCTTTACAATCGGTGCAATTACAGATACATCTATTAGTTGGGAAAAGGATGGAGTTGCATTCTTTGTTGCATCAAGTAAATTAACTCGTGATGAAATGGTAGAAGTTGCTGCTTCTATGACGATAAGTAGTATGAAGTAACTTTTTGCAGCTACAGCTTTCTAATACTGAAGGCTGTAGCTTATTAAGCTAAATAGTGATTAAACACTGTTTAGAAAGTTTTAAGTTGTATAGTATATTATAGGAATTAGCAAAAGCGAATTTAAAGAAGTAACTTATGCATTGGAACGAAATTATGGCAATACATAATGTTTTAATAAAAAATAAAGAGGGTATCCTAATGATGACACAGCAACATTTTAGACCAACAAAAGCAATTGTAGACTTACAAGCAATCCAGCAAAACGTACAAAATTTGAAAAGATTACTTCGACCAGATGTTCAAATTATTGCTGTAGTAAAAGCCAATGCATATGGTCATGGAGATGTAGCTGTTGCAAAAGCAGCCTTGGAAGCTGGTGCAACTATCCTTGCCGTAGCAACACCTGACGAAGCATTACATATTCGAGCATATTTTGAAGAACCTGACATACTAGTTTTGGGTGCATCTCCAGTTTCGTTTGTACCTTTTGCAGCTCAAAAGCGCATTATTCTTACTGTATTTGCAAGTGAATGGGTCCAGCATGCTGCTCTGTTGATAGCACATGAAGCTGACCCCTTACGACTGCATATAAAAGTAGATAGCGGTATGGGTAGAATCGGCGTTCGCTCTATACAAGAGCTTTTGGAGCTGTCTCAAACAATTCAAACTGCAAATAATATGAAACTTGATGGGATATTCACACATTTTGCAACAGCAGATGAGGAGGATACATCCTACTTCGATAGACAGGCTCAATTCTTTGAGCAATGCCTATCTGTATTACCTGAAAAGCCTAGACTTGTCCATGCCTCTAATACGGCTGCATCTTTAGTTAAAGATGCTCATTTACAATATGATGCTGTCAGATACGGCATTTCAATGTATGGATTATCACCGTCGCCTTATGTGGAAGGTATTCTTCCTTTCGAGTTACAGCCTGCGTTTACACTTGAAAGCGAGCTTGTCCATGTGAAGCGATTACAAGCAGGTGATTCTGTTGGCTATGGAGCTATGTTTGCTGCCTCAACTGATATGTGGATAGGGACAATACCAGTTGGCTATGCAGATGGGGTAATTCGTAAATTAGGTGGACAAGAAGTATTAATTGATGGTCAAAGAATGCCAATAGTCGGACGAATTTGTATGGACCAATGTATGGTTGCCCTGCCAAAAGCATATGCTATAGGGGAGAAGGTAACACTTATTGGTCATCAAGGGAATGATGTCATTTCAATGGATGAATGGGCAGTTAAACTTGAAACCATTAATTACGAAGTACCATGCATTATTACAGCAAGAGTACCTCGAATATACATTTAATTGATCTTAAGCAAGCACAAAATAGTTATATTATACAGATTTGAACAAAAGAATTTCTTGCATAATTGGTGAATATAAACACTGGAGAAAATATAAATTCACCAAAAACTTAATTTGTTGATTGTTGCCAATAAGATGAATCGGCACATACCTTCGACAACCTACATATTTTTACAACTTGTCCTTCAAATTGTCAGATATTTTGTCATTTCATGTCTTTTCAACAATATCTTTCAATGATAGAATGAGTAGTAATGAAAAGTGGATGGTTCCGTTGGAGGTGCTTGCTGTGTACGAGAAAAAGTTAAGAGAAGCTACAATTGCTGTTCAAGACAGACTATTTCTACAAACAAAGGAAGTAATTGAAGGTGAATCGTTTGCGCGTGTTTTGTCGCGCAATATTTTAATGCAGGAGCAACCAAATCAAATACGGGAAGCTATGATGAAAGGATATGTTGAAATGTCTCATATAAATCTGATGATTGCAAGTGAATGCTTGCATGCGGAATATGAAGCACAACATATGGTGGAGCGTCTCGTTAGCGGGGGATGACACTTTGAATGTAAAACGTGGTGACGTTTTTTTTGCAGATTTATCGCCGGTAATTGGGTCCGAGCAAGGAGGGACTAGGCCGGTGCTGATTATTCAAAATGATATTGGCAATCGATTCAGTCCGACTGTCATCATCGCAGCTATAACTGCACAGATTCAGAAAGCAAAGTTACCGACTCATGTTGAAATCAATGCTGAAAAGTATGGTTTTGAACGTGACTCGGTTATTCTGCTCGAACAAGTGCGAACAATCGACAAGTCAAGATTGACGGATCGTATTACGCAGCTTGATCATGCAGTGATGGAGAAGGTTGATGGTGCACTGATGATTAGTTTAGGGCTTGTCAAATTTTGATATACATATATGTATAGAGGCATCGAGATGATTTTCCATCTCGATGCTTTTTTGTTTTATACTCTCAAATACTACATTTTCATAAATTGAATTTGTTATTCGAAAATGGTATTAATAGATTTAAGGGAAAAATAAGATAGCATTCAAGATAGATTTTTGAAAAAAATATAGAGAGGTTTATGAAAATATACATAGAATATATCATTTATCTTCACTCAGCAGAAGACTCCCACCTCTACAGGTGGTGAGATGAATGCGGTATTGGTTTCTTTTCAGTGGGTGTCCAAACACCTACTGAAATAGCGGAACTCAGTCTAAGAACATCACGTCCTGTGGCAACGACTGAGTGACCAACATAATGTTGACCTAAAGCCTCTGGCGGATGTCACGGATTTTCAAAGGAATGAATTGTGCGGGCACAATTCAAAATCCGGACGCAATTACGCAAAGACGAAATTGATAAGATAAGTTTGAAATGAAATCAACTATAAAAAATTCGGGTCGAATAAAAGTGTAAAGTATAGCTGCGAAAGGAATTGGGGGGACAGCGGTGGCAATGAGGTCTTCGGTTGAAATTATTACTGAATGGGATATAGTTACAGCAAGACAACTGGGGCGCAATGAAGCAAAGGCACTTGGATTTGGCACTGTTGATCAGGCTAGAATAACTACAGCTATTAGTGAACTGGCTCGAAATATATACTTATATGCAAACGTCGGCTTTATTGAAATCGAAAGAGTTGAGACGGACACAGAAAAGAAAATAATAATTATTGCAACTGATCAAGGTCCAGGAATAAAAGATGTTCGCAAGGTGCTGGAGGATGGTTACTCTACTTCTGGAGGACTTGGGGCAGGTTTACCAGGCGTGAATCGATTAATGGATACTATGACCATCCACTCAGTTATCGGAGAGGGTACAACCATCAGAGCTGAAAAATGGCTGCGATAGGATGTGGAAATGTTGAATCAATTAGAGTCACAATATAAGAAGATTTTGTCGGATTACTTGGCTGACCAAACTGAAAAGAATTTGTATATTGCTCAAAACTTTACACGTCAGTTAATCCAAAAGAATATTTCTCCAGAGGATGTTGTAAGCATTCACAAAAATGCAGTTAGTAAAATATTACCTAATAGAATGAGTGAGGAAAAGTCAGCATATGATTTTCTAATTGAAGTGATGGTCCATTATGGCATGGCACATAGGGAGCACCAAAGTTTATTACAGAGACAGGCTGAATATGAATTGGAAATAAAAATCGCTACAAACATTCAAAAAACATTACTCAAAACAGTTGTACCGCATTTGTCTAGTGTTGACATAGGGATGATATCGATTCCAATTCGTAAAATGAATGGAGATTATGTACATTTTTTACATGGTCGGGAGGATTATTTGAGTGTAGCGGTAACAGACGTGGTAGGAAAAGGTGTTCCAGCCGCTTTATGCATGTCTATGGTGAAGTATGGTCTGGAAACTTTGGAATATACTTATAAAGATCCTTCATATGTGTTAGAAGTTATTAATCGAGTAATTGAAAAAGGCGTGGATGATAGTATGTTTGTTTCCATGTTTTACGGTTGCATGGACATTCAAAAAGATACTTTTTCCTACGCTTCAGCAGGTCATGAGCCAGCGCTTCATTATTGTGCTAGACAAGATGAATTTTTTTCTTTGGAGGCAAAAGGTTTATTATTGGGTGTACTGCCTGAGACAAAGTATATATATAAAGAAATTACTTTAGAGAAAAATGATATCGTCATGATGATGACAGATGGTGTTACAGAGTTTAGATCACATGAAGAATTGAACTCACGCGAGGTTATTACTACATTGATAGCACAGAACAAGCATTTAACAGCCCAAGAGCTATGTAATCTTCTTTATAAACAAATTGAAGAACTACAGGATTTTAAACTATCAGATGATTTTACAGTCGTTATTTTAAAAAAATAAGATTAGAAGGTTTAATTTTTCCCTAAGCGGGAAATGAAGTACAGTCTAACAAATATGGTGGAGGTGTGCTATATGGACATGGCGATACATTTTAAAGAAATTGATTATAAATTATATGGGTTTGTAGAGGGTGAGATTGATACCTTTACTGCTTCAGTTCTTCGAGAAGAGCTAGAGGCTATAAAGATTACTGAAGGGTTAGAAATAGAACTTAATTTATCAAAAGTAAATTATATGGACAGTACAGGTTTAGGTATTTTTGTAGCCTTTTATAAAAAAGCTTTACGTGAGAATGGCAAAGTAAAACTTGTTGGTTTATCGAATAGATTACAAAGATTATTTGAAATTACTGGATTAAGCGATTTAATGGATATTGAAACTGATAAAAAGGTGGAATTAAGATAATGAAGGAATTTGATTATATTGAGATAAGGGTTCCTGCAAAACCGCAATTTGTCAGTGTAATTCGGTTAACAGTTTCTGGCTTGGCCAGCCGAGTTGGTTTTAATTATGATGATATCGAGGATTTAAAAATCGCAACAAGTGAAGCAGTTACGAATGTAGTACATCATGCATATAAGGATGATGAAGAGGGTGAAATCGTTATTGGATGTGCCTTGTATGAAAATAAATTAGAAATGATGATTGCGGACTACGGAAATAGTTTTAATTTTGAAGAAATAAAGTCAAAAATTGGTCCATATCATCCTGGAGAGAGTATAGCTGGTTTACGTGAAGGTGGTTTGGGACTCTATTTAATGGAAACTTTGATGGATGAGGTGATGATTAATAACGATGGTGGCGTAACTGTCTTTATGACAAAGTATGTCACTAGGGAGCAGGTGGAAAAAAATGTCGAAAGAATCACTACATAAGTCTTCGTCCAATGAAGATGTACTAGAGTGGATTGCATTGTACCAATCAACAGAGGATGATGAAGCGCAAACAAATATAGTGATTCATTATCGATATTTAGTTGAAGCCATAGCACGTAAGTATACGAATGGAAAATCATACTATGATGATCTTATTCAAGTAGGTATGCTAGGGTTACTCGGTGCTATTAGACGTTTTGATACCAATGTTGGTAGTAGTTTTGAAGCATTTGCTGTACCAACGATTGTTGGAGAGATTAAACGTTTTTTACGCGATAAAACATGGGATGTTCACGTACCAAGACGTATAAAAGAGTTAGGTCCACGAATTAAAACAACAGTGGAAGCGCTGACCATTGAGTTGCAGCGTTCTCCATCTATCAAGGAAATTGCAGATCAATTAGAGGTAGAAGAGGAAGAAGTTCTAGAGGCTATGGAGATGAGCCGTAGTTATCAAGCTCTTTCTATGGATCATTCAATTGAGTCCGATTCTGACGGAAGTACAGTAACCTTATTTGATATAATGGGTAAAGTAGATGATGGCTATGAAATAACCAATAAAAGATTAATTGTTTCTGATGCCATGAACGTTTTAAATGACAGAGAGAAACAAGTCATTCAGCTTACATATTTAGAGCAGCTTAGTCAAAGAGAAGCTGGAGAACTATTAGGAATTTCTCAAATGCATGTATCCCGAGTACAAAGAAAAGCAATAAAGAAATTACAAGAGGTTATCTTAGCAAATGGTGGCGTTTCGCTCTAAACATTTATATGGAGGCATTTATTGCATAAGCTAATCAAAAGTAATAAATGTCTCCTGAGTTATTGAAATAGTCTACTCTATGTTCTGGGTAGACTATTTTTTTGCATTTTTAGTAAAGTGTAATGGTAAAATGAAAAGAAAAAGGTAGTGATGATGTGGATCAAAAGCAATTGTTACAGCTCATTGCAAAGGATGTTGCAATTAAGCCAGGCCAAGCGGAGGCTGTTATTAAATTATTAGAAGAGGGAAATACCGTACCGTTCATAGCGCGCTATCGAAAAGAAGTTACTGGGTCCCTTGATGAGGTGCAAATTAAAGCTGTAGAGGAGCGTTATCACTACATACAGCAGCTTGAACAACGCAAAGAAGAGGTTATTCGCTTAATTCAAGAACAAAATAAGTTAACACCGGAATTAGAACAAGCTATCCGAGCAGCAATTGTTTTACAACGGGTAGAAGATTTATATCGACCATATAAACAAAAGCGTCGTACAAAGGCGACAATTGCAAAAGAGAAAGGCTTAGAACCTCTTGCGGATCTTTTAGTAGAATATCGCCCTGATATATTAGAACAGTTGGCTGCCGAATTCATAGATGGGGAAAACGTTACAAACACAGAGGATGCATTAGCTGGTGCAAGAGATATTTTAGCCGAGCGCTTTGCTGATGACGCAGCAATCCGTGAAAAAATTCGTGCGTATTCATGGAAAGATGGACTACTCGTAACAAGTGTGAAAAATGCTGAGGCTGATGATAAAAATGTTTTCGAAATGTACTACGAGTATGAAGAGCCTGTAAATCGTATTGTTCCTCATCGTATTTTAGCGGTAAATCGTGGAGAGAAAGAAGAAATTCTAAAGGTTACGATAAATGTTCCTGTAGAGCGTGTATTAATGATTATGTGGAAAGAATGGATTCCTGCAACCGGTTCTTCTCCAGCAATTGTAGAGGTCAAGCTTGCGATAGAGGATTCTTATAAACGTTTAATCCAGCCTTCAATTGAAAGAGAATTGCGAAATGAGCTTACTGAAAAGGCTGAAGCACAGGCTATTCATATTTTCTCAGAGAACTTACGCAATCTGCTTTTACAGCCTCCTATGAAAGGGAAATATGTATTAGGTGTAGACCCAGCTTATCGTACTGGCTGTAAGTTAGCAGTTGTAGATGAAACCGGGAAAATGTTAGAGGTTACAGCCATCTACCCTCACCCTCCTAAGCCAGACATAGCAAAATCAAAGGCACTTGTGAAGGGATTATTAGAAAAGTACCCAATTCAAATAATTGCTATTGGTAATGGAACTGCATCGCGAGAAACAGAACAATTTATTGCTGATGTTATAAAGGAGCTTGATACTGATATAGCCTATGTGATAGTCAATGAAGCGGGTGCATCTGTTTATTCAGCATCTGATATTGCTCGGGCAGAGTTTCCGGATTTACAGGTAGAGCAACGTAGTGCAGTTTCCATTGCACGTCGTCTACAAGATCCTTTGTCAGAGTTAGTAAAAATTGAGCCTAAGGCGGTTGGAGTAGGCCAGTATCAGCACGATGTATCGCAAAAGAAATTGACTGAATCCTTAACGTTTATTGTAGAGACAGCAGTTAACCAGGTTGGTGTAGATGTTAATACTGCCTCGGCATCCTTACTACAACATGTTTCAGGGTTATCAAAAACTGTTGCGGAAAATATTGTGAAGATGCGAGAGGAAAATGGGCAGTTCAAGACACGTGCTCAATTGAAGAAAATCCCACGACTTGGGGCGAAAACGTACGAACAAGCAATTGGTTTCTTACGTATACCTGAAGCAAAGAATCCATTTGATGCAACGGGTATTCACCCTGAAAGCTACAGTTTGGCTGAGCAAATATTAGAGGTTGCACAAATAAATAAAAATGAGCTTGGTACACAGAAGGCTGAGGAAGCGATTGCTACACTGGATGTTCAAAATTTAAGTGAGATACTTGATATTGGGGTGGTTACAATCCGTGATATCATAGCTACATTAATGAAGCCAAGCCGTGATCCACGTGATGCATTTCCGCAGCCACTGTTAAAAACAGATGTATTAAAGATGGAAGATTTACAAGTTGGCATGGAATTGCAGGGAACGGTCAGAAATGTTGTTGATTTCGGAGCCTTTATTGATATCGGTGTGAAGCAGGATGGACTTGTGCATATTTCTAAATTACAAATAAAACGTATTAAGCATCCTTTAGAAGTAGTTTCGCTAGGAGACATTGTAACAGTTTGGGTAGAACAAATTGATGCGAAAAAAGGGCGCATTTCATTAACTATGTTACCACCTAAAAATCAAACAATGGAAATGTAATAAAATCAGACCACACTGTCTATACTACACAGTGTGGTATTCTTATTGTTAGAGGTGATCTTGATATGAACAATGAGGAACTACAAGAGCTTGTCAGTAGAATATCATTAGAAAGTTTCCAAAAGCCTTTTATGCATCAAGCATATTTTAATGTAAGGTTACGCTCAACTGGCGGACGTTATCTCTTACAGTCACACAATATTGAAATTAATCCAAAAGCCTATGAATTGTATGGTCTTGATGAAGTAAAGGGCATTGTTCGTCATGAGCTTTGCCACTATCATTTACATTTAGAGGGTAAGGGTTATCAGCATCGAGATATAGATTTTCGTGAGCTGTTAAAAAAAGTGAATGCCCCTCGGTTTTGTTCAACTCTTCATACTTCTAATACTTTGCGAAAAAAGCAACGTCAATCCTATACATATTCGTGTGTTAAATGCCAACAGTTATATGTAAGAAAAATTAGAATGAATGTCGAGAAATACTGTTGTAGCAAATGTTTAGGTCGTTTAAAATTACTAGAATAAAAAAACTTAAGAAAAAGTGTTGACGTTTACTTGATATGTCACTATAATAGTAAAAGTCGACAAGATAACGACGACAATTAACATGAATTATTCCGAAGTAGCTCAGTTGGTAGTAGCACCTGACTGTTAATCAGGTTGTCGCAGGTTCGAGTCCTGCCTTCGGAGCCATGGCCCCTTGGTCAAGTGGTTAAGACACCGCCCTTTCACGGCGGTAACACGGGTTCGAATCCCGTAGGGGTCATTTTATTCGTATTGTTTATTTATAATGTAGTAACATTGGTCCCGTGGTGTAGCGGTTAACATGCCTGCCTGTCACGCAGGAGATCGCCGGTTCGATCCCGGTCGGGACCGCCACTTATTGGGGTATAGCCAAGCGGTAAGGCAACGGATTTTGATTCCGTCATGCCTAGGTTCGAATCCTAGTACCCCAGCCATTCATTTCTTAATTTGAGCCATTAGCTCAGTTGGTAGAGCATCTGACTTTTAATCAGAGGGTCGAAGGTTCGAGTCCTTCATGGCTCATCTTTTTAAGAAAAAAAGGTTGATTTTTCTGATTATCATAGTATAATAAGAAAGTTCCTAATTGAATGCGGTCGTGGCGGAATGGCAGACGCGCTAGGTTGAGGGCCTAGTGGGGGCAACCCCGTGGAGGTTCAAGTCCTCTCGGCCGCACCAAGTCGATGTTTAATTATTTATATTTGCGCCCGTAGCTCAATTGGATAGAGCGTCTGACTACGGATCAGAAGGTTGTGGGTTCGACTCCTGCCGGGCGCGCCATTTTTAAAAATAAAAATATTATTTTGCGGGTGTAGTTTAATGGTAAAACCTCAGCCTTCCAAGCTGATGTCGTGAGTTCGATTCTCATCACCCGCTCCAAAAAAACTTTCAAAAAACTATTGACAATCAAACTTATGTTTGATAAGATATAGTAGTTGTCGCTAAAAAGCGACGTTATGAACCTTGAAAACTGAACAAGCAAAACGTAATCAATAAAGTTTTTAGTAGCTAGCTTTTGCTAATGAACAAAACAAAAATTTTGGACATCAAAATTGATGCCAGCAAAACAATTTGAGCAAATCAAATTTCTTTTATGGAGAGTTTGATCCTGGCTCAGGACGAACGCTGGCGGCGTGCCTAATACATGCAAGTCGAGCGAACAGAGAAGGAGCTTGCTCCTTTGACGTTAGCGGCGGACGGGTGAGTAACACGTGGGCAACCTACCCTATAGTTTGGGATAACTCCGGGAAACCGGGGCTAATACCGAATAATTTATTTCATCTCATGGTGAAATACTGAAAGACGGTTTCGGCTGTCGCTATAGGATGGGCCCGCGGCGCATTAGCTAGTTGGTGAGGTAACGGCTCACCAAGGCGACGATGCGTAGCCGACCTGAGAGGGTGATCGGCCACACTGGGACTGAGACACGGCCCAGACTCCTACGGGAGGCAGCAGTAGGGAATCTTCCACAATGGGCGAAAGCCTGATGGAGCAACGCCGCGTGAGTGAAGAAGGATTTCGGTTCGTCATCGCTCAACGGATAAAAGCTACCCCGGGGATAACAGGCTTATCTCCCCCAAGAGTCCACATCGACGGGGAGGTTTGGCACCTCGATGTCGGCTCATCGCATCCTGGGGCTGTAGTCGGTCCCAAGGGTTGGGCTGTTCGCCCATTAAAGCGGTACGCGAGCTGGGTTCAGAACGTCGTGAGACAGTTCGGTCCCTATCCGTCGTGGGCGTAGGAAATTTGAGAGGAGCTGTCCTTAGTACGAGAGGACCGGGATGGACACACCGCTGGTGTACCAGTTGTCTTGCCAAAGGCATCGCTGGGTAGCTATGTGTGGACGGGATAAGTGCTGAAAGCATCTAAGCATGAAGCCCCCCTCAAGATGAGATTTCCCATTACGCAAGTAAGTAAGATCCCTCAAAGACGATGAGGTAGATAGGTTCGAGGTGGAAGTGTGGTGACACATGGAGCTGACGAATACTAATCGATCGAGGACTTAACCAACATGTTTGAAGCATTCAATGCGCCGTTTATCCAGTTTTGAAAGAACAACAACTTTCATATAAGGGTTTCAAGATACGAGTAGTTCGAGGAAGCAATGGAGAGAGAGAAGGAGCGTACTCAAGTACGTGACTGACTGAACGACTGAAGCTGACGAAGAAATGCGATGTATATTGAAAGCCGAAAATAGTCTAGTGATGATGGCAAAGAGGTCACACCCGTTCCCATACCGAACACGGAAGTTAAGCTCTTTAGCGCCAATGGTAGTTGGGGGCTTCCCCCTGTGAGAGTAGGACGTTGCTAGGCAATTAAAAGTCGAGGATTAATTCCTTGGCTTATTTTTGTTATAGCGGCGTTTTTTCAAAAATGCACAGTCAAGAAAATGTCTTTATTTATCTTGCTTTCAAATGAAAAGTGGATATTTATTTTATGTCAGGAATATTTTTGAGTGTAATTTGAAGAGGACATTTATATTTGAGAGAAGGTTTTCTTTTTACACGCATTCAAAATAAGGATATTAGCTCTTATAGAGATTTAAATGATTCATGGACGTACTTTCTAGTTTTAATTTATCTTGATTTAGCAAATGTTTTTGTACCGAAAGCGAAGCGTCAGGTACAGAGCATTTCTACCTCTATAGTTAACGAAACGAATGCAGTATTTTCTACTCATCGGCGAACAAACACCCGCTGAATTAAGATAAAGTCCTGGCGAATTTTGAAGAGGAGCTTCTCGAACGAACTCGAAAAAATCTAGATTCAATTATGCTAGACATAATTGATTGTCATCAACTAAGAGAATAGCCATTTTAACTGCTAAAGTTGTACTAGATGAAGTGAAATTCCACCAATTAATCGAGAAGTGTTTATTCAAGAACGAGAAAAACGTATAAAACAAAGTGAAAAATTGATTTAAGATATGATGATAAGTGTTGTTTTAAAAGAAATCTAACAAATAACCTGTTTATTATTTAGTAAAATCTATTACAATTAATGAGAAAAAAAAGATTGCATGTGGAGGATCTCTATGATATATTTATTAATGTCTTAGAGAGGTCCCGTGGTGTAGCGGTTAACATGCCTGCCTGTCACGCAGGAGATCGCCGGTTCGATCCCGGTCGGGACCGCCATTATAAATAATAACCTATAGTTCTTATGATTTTTATTAATCATAAGAACTTTTTTTATCTTCATTCAGCAGATGTTTTTTGTATCGAAAGCGAAGCGACAGATACAGAAGACTCCCACCTCTACAGGTAGTGAGATGAATGCGATTTTGATTCCTTTTCAGTGGGTGCTCAAACACCTACTGAAATAGCGGAACTCAGTCTAAGAACACTACGTCCTGTGGAAATTTATCTGTGCGAAAGCGAAGCGACAGCAACACGTTTTTATCTGTGTGAAAGCGAAGCGACAGCAACACGTTTTTATCTGTGCGAAAGCGAAGCGACAGCAACACGTTTTTATCTGTGCGAAAGCGAAGCGATAGCAACACGTTTTCATCTGTGCGAAAGCGAAGCGACAGCAACACGTTTTTATCTGTGTGAAAGCGAAGCGACAGCAACACGTTTTTATCTGTGCGAAAGCGAAGCGACAGCAACAAATATTTTCTGTAGCGCAAGCAAAGCGGCAGCTACAATTACGGCAAGGCGAAAATGATTAGCTTTGTATAGCTTGTCTTATTCAAAAGCTATAAAGATGATAGTATGAATGTATGCTTCCATCCTGTGTACAGCATAGCTACAATAACAGAGTCTTCGTGACCAACATCGTGTTGCCTCACTGCCGTTTCTCTTTGTCACTGAAAATATTTGATGTTGCTACTTCATTTTAGTATAAATAATATATAATGCTTAGGCTTCGTTTTTACATAAGAAATATGTATAGAATAACTTGATTTCATTAACATAATAGTTTTTCAACAACATGAACACGACTTCTATAAAGGAGACGTGTTTTTATTTTACTGTGTGTACGAAATTAATTTTTTAAGAACCATTGGATGCTTTGAACATTTACGTTTGTTTCGGTAAACTAGAGATAATGGAGCTTGGAAAGGAAAAAGACATGATGTATGAAAAAATAATGAACTCACTGGACGATACTGAGCACTTTGCATTGAAGCTTGCCAACTTACTAGAAGCCCGGGATACAATAACGTTGGAGGGTGATTTGGGTGCAGGAAAAACGACATTTACAAAGGCCTTAGCGAAGGGGTTTGGTATTAAAAAAACAGTAAATAGCCCAACATTTACAATTGTGAAGCAATATGAGGGGCGTTTACCATTTAATCATTTGGATGTTTATCGTTTAGCAGAAAGCGATGAAGATCTTGGATGGGACGAGTTATTTTACGGAGATGCTGTATCAGTTGTAGAGTGGGCACATCTAATTGAACAAGATTTACCGCAGGAGCGTTTAGGAATAGAGATTTACCGGATTGGGGAAAATCAACGACGATTTGTGTTAACACCTCGTGGAAAGCGATATGAGGCATTATGTGAGGAGCTAATGAAATGATTTGGTTAGGGATTGAAACGGCGAATGCACCGCTGTCTATTGCTGTTGTGAGGGATGGACAAGTGATTGCAGAGATTGTACAAAATATAAAATTAACACATTCAGCGGGAGCAATGCCTGCCATTGAGGATGTGCTTGCACGGGTCAATATAAAGCCAAGCGAGTTAGATGCAATTGCGGTATCTGAGGGGCCAGGCTCATATACAGGAGTCCGAATTGGGGTAACACTGGCCAAAACCCTAGCATGGACACTACAAAAGCCTCTAATTGGAATATCAAGCTTAAAAATATTAGCCGCAAATGCTGCATTATATGAGGGATTTATCTGCCCAATTTTTGATGCGCGAAGAAACAATGTGTATACGGCTGTTTATAAGGGTTCAAAGCTAGAGATCATAGTTGATGACTATCACGATCATATTGATGGCTTATTAGCACGTTTAAAAACCCTTGGGGCACCTGTTTTATTTGTTGGGGCTGATGTAGCTGTATTTTGGTCTAAAATTGTAGAAGTACTAGGTGCTGATGCACATCGTGCACCTTTTAGTTATGATTTGCCTCGAGCAAGTGAAACAATTCGATTAGCGTCAACCAAAGAGCTACCTAGTGTGGATGCAGTTCATCACTTTATCCCACAATACAAACGTATTGCAGAGGCAGAGGCGAACTGGCTAAAGGAACAAAAGGAGAAAACGGATGAGTAGTAAGATAACATATCGTAAAATGGTTTCTGATGATGTTCCAGCTGTATATGCAGTCGAGCTTGCTACATTCCCTGCACCGTGGACGCTAGATTCTTTTTATTATGAAGTGCATGAAAATCAATATGCACATTATGTGTTAGCTATAGACGAAGATAATAGCATAATTGGTTTTTGTGGCATGTGGATGGTGGTAGACGCAGCACAAATTACGAATGTAGCTGTTATAGAGTCAGCTCGTGGTCGTGGAATTGGTGAAGGATTAATGCGAGAGGCCATGCGAATTGCACAACAGAATGAGATGGAAATCATGAGCTTAGAGGTGAGAGTAACGAATACTGTTGCTCAAAATCTTTATCGAAAGTTAGATTTCCATGATGGTGGTTTACGAAAAGGTTATTATACAGACAATGGGGAGGATGCCCTTGTTATGTGGGTGAATTTATAATGGAAAATCGAATGATATTAGCAATAGAATCGAGCTGTGATGAAACAGCAGCAGCAATTATTCGAAATGGCTCTGAAATTGTTTCGAATGTTGTTGCCTCACAAATAGAAAGTCATAAGCGGTTTGGCGGGGTTGTACCTGAAATTGCGTCTCGCCATCATGTTGAACAAATTACGGTGGTCATTGAAGAAGCCTTAGCTCAGGCAAATATGCAACCAAGTGATTTAGATGCAGTTGCAGTTACAGAGGGACCAGGTTTAGTTGGCGCATTGCTAATAGGAATTAATGCTGCAAAGGCCTTTGCCTTCGCTAATAATTTACCGATTATAGGTGTTCATCATATAGCAGGACATATTTATGCAAATGCACTTGTCCAGCGAATGGAATTCCCTTTATTGGCATTGGTCGTATCCGGTGGGCATACGGAGCTTGTGTATATGAAGGAACATGGATCTTTTGATGTCATTGGAGAGACACGAGATGATGCGGCGGGTGAAGCTTATGATAAGGTTGCACGTGTTCTAAACTTGCCTTATCCTGGAGGACCACGTATTGATAAGCTTGCACAGGAGGGTGATGAGGCTGTATCCTTCCCAAGAGTGTGGCTAGAGGAAGATTCATATGATTTTAGCTTTAGTGGGTTGAAATCGGCAGTAATTAATTACAAACACAATATGGATCAACGTGGCGAAAAAATTTCTCCTACTGCTGTTGCTAAAGGCTTTCAGGCGAGTGTAGTTGAGGTATTAACAGCAAAAACACTACGTGCCGCACGTGAATATAAAGTGAAACAAGTAATTGCAGCAGGGGGTGTGGCAGCTAATAAGGGTTTGCGTACATCGCTTGAGAAGGTTTTTGCTGAAGAGGGTATTCCATTTTTTGTTCCTCCATTAAAGCTATGCACAGATAACGCTGCGATGATAGGTGCAGCAGCAACACCAATGTTTGAAGCTGGTATACGAGGAAATTTAACGATGAATGGCCGCCCTGGAATGGAGTTGAAATCCTGGGGGAAATAGAGAGAGAGGTGTCTTAGATTAAATTCTATGATACCTCTTTTTGATATGTGAAATAAATGTAGAAATATTACATGATGAACTTTGATGAATTGACAAATTTTTCAGATAATTATCCACAGGTTAAATGTAAATAAAAACGACGAACATCCGTACTTATGCACAAAATGTTGATAACTTGTGTATAACTTGTGGTTATTCTATATATAGTAGTATGTTTTTCACATATAATTGTGAGTAAAATAAATTAAATCTGTGGATAGTGTGGAAAAGTCTGTTGATATGTTGGTATTACTAGATTTTCTATGTGCATAAAGCTGTGGGCAGTTTTTGTCGAAAAATAGCACTTGACCAATATATATGAAATATAAGCTCAGGTAAAGGAAAAAGCCATGTGTCAGGCACACGGCTTTACACCTAACTATACAATGATATTTTCAAGTTCTTCATTTAGTTCGAGCCATTCTAACTCAAATAGCTCATGGTGTTCCTTAGCAGTGGATAATTCGTCTTGCAGCTGTGAGATTCTCTCGTGGTTTGTGAAAATTTCTGGATCACAAAGTTCAGCCTCTAAATGGGTTATTTCAGCAGTTACCTTCTGCATTTTATCTTCCAGTTCTTCAATCGTACGTCTTATTTGGCGTTCTCGTTTTTTTGCCTCTTTATCAATTTTAGAAGTAGGGGCTTTTTCAGCTACATTTGTTTGACTCTGAGATTGAGTAGCAGCCTTCATTTGCGCCAATTCTAATAGTTCCTGTTTCTTTTCTAAATAGTAATCATAGTCACCTAAGTACTCGAAGGAACCATCACCAGATAGCTCAACTACTTTCGTAGCAATTCGATTAATAAAATATCTGTCATGTGATACAAATAGTAACGTACCAGGATAATCAATCAACGCATTCTCTAAGACCTCTTTACTATCTAAGTCTAGGTGGTTGGTAGGTTCATCTAGAATTAAGAAATTTGCCTTTTGCATCATTAATTTTGCAAGAGCAAGCCTTGCCTTTTCACCACCGGATAAAGAGGACACAGCTTTATCCACGTCTTCACCACTAAATAAGAAGCGGCCTAGAACAGTTCGAATATCCTTTTCATTCATTAACGGCCATTCGTCCCAAAGCTCTTTTAAAACGCTTTTATTGCTTGTGAGCTTTGCCTGCTCCTGATCATAGTAACCAATTTGAACATTTGTTCCATAGCGAATTTCTCCAGAGAGTGGTGATAAATCTTTTACAATGGTTTTTAATAGAGTGGACTTACCTACGCCATTTGGTCCAACAAGCGCAATTCGATCTTCTCTATAGGTGCGCAAATGAATACCACTTGATATTTTTTTAGCACTATAACCTATTGTTAATTCATCAACAGATAAAACATCATTACCACTTTGACGGTCGATTGTGAAACCAAAGCTAGCTGATTTTTCATCGCTATCAGGAGATTCCATCCAATCTGTTCGTTCTAACATTTTACGGCGACTTTGTGCCATCTTTGTGGTAGAAGCACGCGCGATATTTTTTTGAATAAAGTCCTCGAGCTTGGCTTTTTCATCTTGCTGGCGTTCAAACATTTTCATGTCACGCTCATAATTTTTCGCTTTTTCATCCAAATAAGCACTATAATTGCCAGTATATTTTGTTACACGATGACGTGAAACTTCATAGACAATCGATACAACCTGATCTAAGAAATAGCGATCGTGGGAAACAATAAGAATCGCGCCTTCATAGCCCTTTAAATAAGATTCTAACCAGGAGAGCGTTTCGATATCTAAATGGTTGGTAGGCTCGTCTAGTATTAAAAGATCTGGTTTACTTAAGAGAAGCTTAGCAAGTGCTAAACGAGTTCGTTGCCCTCCTGATAATGAACGAATGGATTTTTCGTAATCCTCAGGATAAAACTGCATGCCATGAAGCACTGAACGGATATCAGATTCATATTGATAGCCGCCTGCATCCTTAAAGTTATGCTGCAATTGATCGTACTCAGACATTATTTTTGCATACAAAATAGAGTCTTCATATATTGCTGGATCAGCCATTTGTTGTTCTAGTGAGCGAAGGGTCTTTTCTTGTACCATAAGTGGTTCAAAAATGGTTAACATTTCATCCCAAATCGACAAGGTTGAGTTTAATCCAGCGTGCTGCTCTAAATAGCCGATTTGTATGCCCTTAGGAATAATAATATCACCCGCATCATATGACATTTGACCGGCAATTATTTTTAGTAAAGTTGACTTACCTGCGCCATTTCGTCCTACTAATGCAACACGATCACGATGTTGAACTTCTAACTTAACGCCACTTAATATTTCATCTGCAAGGAAGGATTTATATAGTTGATTGACCTGTAAAACAATCATTCTTGACACCTCAATTCTTCCTTAGTGTAATGGATGAACGATGTGCTTGCAATGTCGATGCTTTACTTATTCCGAGCTGTCATGTAAGATTGAAACGATTTCTCTTTAGTTAGTGGCGTAAATGGCGCCATTAACTAAAGAGAAATCCTCCAATAGAAATAATAAACTTTGTAAGTAGTTCATTAAGCATGTATCATTTAAAATATGTTTAGGCGAATTTGGTACATAAACGAGGAGGAAAAAGTTTGAAACAAGAATTAAAAATTCCACAGGCCACTACTAAAAGACTTCCTCTTTACTATCGATTTATCCAAAACTTTGCGCACGAAGGCATGGAACGAATCTCATCGAAAGAACTAAGTGAAGCGATGAAAATAGATTCAGCAACCATTCGCCGTGACTTTTCTTATTTTGGTGCACTTGGGAAAAAAGGATATGGCTATGATGTTCAACATTTATTAAAATTCTTTAGTCAAACGCTAGATCAACATGAAACGACAAAAGTAGCGTTAATCGGTGTGGGGAATTTAGGTAGTGCTCTATTAAAATATAATTTCCAAAAGAATCATAATACACATATCGTTGTAGCATTCGATTCAAAAGCTCCAAAGGATGGCAAGATGATTAGTAATATTCCTGTTTTTCATCCTGACTTATTGGAGGAAAAATATGCGGAATATGGCGCAGAGCTAGCCATTTTAACTGTCTCACCACGCTCAGCGCAAAAGATGGCTGACCGTCTAGCAGCCATGAATGCAAAGGGTATCTTAAACTTTACCCCAGAGCGCATTACTGTGCCAGATAAAATGCAACTCTTAACAATAGATTTGTCTGTCGAATTACAGGCACTTATCTATTTAATTCGTAATCAGGAAGAGTGAAAATAATACATAATTCCAAGTATAGTTCACAGTTTCTGTCAAATAGAAATATGAATTAAAATAAGAAGTAATCTATAAGAGTGACGAAAAACTTTCACATATAATTAGTTAGCAAAATGGCGAATTATGCGTTAAAATGATGGATATAAAGAGGAGGTGGCTGAAATGGGTCCAATAGGTCCAATGAGCCTCATTATTATCGGAGTTGTCGCGTTACTAATTTTTGGCCCTAAGAAATTACCAGAGCTTGGTAAGGCATTCGGTTCAACACTACGTGAATTCAAAAATGCTACTAAAGGATTAGCTGACGATGAAGATGATGATAAGAAAAAGAAAGAACTAGATAAGTAAGTTAGGATGTTGAGGAATGAATCCAAAAGATCTAACTGTTATTGAACATATAGAAGAATTAAGAAAGCGGCTTTTCATAGTTGCCGTTTTCTTTGTTCTTGCTATGATTGCTGGCTTTTTTGTTGCAAAGCCAATTGTTAAATTTCTTCAATCTACTGTGGAGACTTATGATATAGAGCTCCATGCATTTGATGTAGTAACACCGCTTTCAATTTACATTCAAGTCATTTTTATCATTGCATTTATCCTATCATCACCAATATTGATGTATCAATTGTGGGCATTTATAAGCCCTGGGTTAAGGGAAGTAGAACGTAAAGCAACATTAAGTTATATACCTTACTCGTTTTTATTGTTTTTGGCAGGCTTGTCTTTTTCGTACTATTTTTTATTCCCATATGTCATCAAGTTTATGATGAATTTATCCGATGAATTGCAAGTTGAACAAACTCTTGGCATACATGAGTATTTTTCTTTTTTATTTAAGCTTACAATCCCCTTTGGTTTCCTATTCCAATTGCCGATTGTAATCTTGTTCTTTTCACGTATTGGATTACTATCACCTGAAATACTAGTTCGTTTTAGAAAGTATTCCTATTTTGGTTTGTTTGTGTGTGCTGCCATAATCGCTCCACCTGAGCTGGCTTCACATTTAATGGTTTCAGTACCTTTGTTTGTTCTTTATGAAATTAGTATTATGATTTCGCGTATTGGCTATAGAAAATACCTGAAATCAGAGGAAATGCGATTGAAAGAGGAGCAGGAAGCTGAGCAAAAACGGCAGATTGAAGAGGCACTTGAACAGCAACGACGACAAATAGAAGAATTAAATCAATAACATAAGAAAAGCTCGATGCATGCGTATCGAGCTTTTTATTGTGAAGGATAAAAGAAATCAGTGGGAAAAATGCTCCCACTGATTTTTTATTGCACTTTTTGTAGTTCTTCAAGCAACTTTTGCAATCGTTCTGCATACACTTGTACAAGTGTCACAAAACCATTCAGCATGACGTGGGCGATAATGGACGTCCAAATGCGTTTTGTCTTGTGGTATAAAAAGGCAAAAATCAATCCACAAATTGTATAAAGCAAGATATGTGAGAAGTCCCTATGAATAAGAGCAAAGAAAATAGCACTTACTATAGCCGCTATCCAGAAATTCGTAGTTTGGACAAGTGATCCAAAAATAACACGACGGAAAACAAATTCCTCTAGAATTGGTCCAAATACAACTATAGCCAGTATTGCTATTGGAGCACCTTTTGCAATGGCCACAATATCAGCCGTATTTTGTGAGCCACCTTTGATTCCAAACACAGCCATTTCTATAGCCGCACCAATCATTTGACCAAAAAATACTAGGAAGAAGCCGATAATACCCCACATAATTGTAAGTGGTATAGTCTCCTTTTTACCTTGATAGACATTCCAAAAAGCCTTATCACGAGAGGTAAGAATTAAACTTAAAATTAACGCAATGGCGAAGCTTAGTGCAATATACCAGCCTTGTGTAAGTGGAGCGGCTTGTTCACTAGCTAAACCAGTAGTACTCATAACAAGCTTGTGAAATGGTTCTATCAGCCATTTGCCTGATATTTGCATGAGGATATAAATCAATAAAACATATAGGGCTGTTTTTTTATGTTTATTTACTTTTTGAGAATTAGTCACAGTCAAAATCCTTTCCATTCATTATGCTACCTTTCTATTGTAGAGGAATCTGGAAAGAAAACAAAATTTTTCGAAGTTCTGACTTGCAAAAAAAAGTGTGATTGATTATCATAATAATTGTGTTAGCACTCAACTGGATAGAGTGCTAATAAACTCTCAACAAACATTTAATTAATAGGAGGTTGTTTCACTTGTTAAGACCACTAGGAGATCGTATTGTAATTGAACTAATCGAGGTAGAAGAAAAATCTGCATTCGGTATTGTACTGCCAGACTCTGCAAAAGAAAAGCCACAAGAAGGTAAAGTTGTAGCAGTTGGGACAGGTCGCGTGTTAGAAAACGGACAACGTGTAGAGCTTGACGTTAAAGTTGACGACCGCATTATTTTCTCAAAATACGCTGGTACAGAGGTTAAGTATGAGGGGAATGAATACTTAATCTTACGCGAAAGCGATATTCTTGCAATTATTGAATAATTCAATGCTTTAATAAAGCAATGCCTATAATAATTGTCACATATGACAATAACAGTATGGTGAAATTGATATAAATATATTGATGAAGCTTAACGAATATTCCATTTCAGGAGGGTAAATTCAAATGGCAAAAGATATTAAATTCTCAGAAGAAGCTCGTTCATTAATGTTACAAGGTGTAGATAAATTAGCAAACGCAGTTAAAATTACATTAGGGCCTAAAGGGCGCAATGTCGTTTTAGAAAAAAAATTCGGTTCACCACTTATTACTAATGACGGTGTGACTATTGCAAAAGAAATCGAACTTGAAAATCCATATGAAAACATGGGTGCAAAATTAGTAGCAGAAGTTGCTTCTAAAACAAATGAAATCGCAGGTGATGGTACAACTACAGCAACAGTACTAGCTCAAGCAATTATTCGTGAAGGCTTGAAAAATGTGACAGCTGGTGCAAACCCTGTTGGTATTCGTAAAGGGATTGATAAAGCAGTTGCTGCTGCACTGACAGAATTACACGCTATTTCTCGTCCAGTAAGCCATAAAGATGAAATTGCACAGGTTGCTGCTATCTCTGCGGCTGATGATGAAGTTGGACAACTTATTGCTGAAGCAATGGAGCGCGTTGGTAACGATGGTGTTATCACAATTGAAGAATCTAAAGGCTTCACAACAGAGCTTGATGTAGTAGAAGGAATGCAGTTTGACCGTGGCTATGCTTCACACTACATGGTGACTGATACAGATAAAATGGAAGCGGTTCTTGATAACCCATACATTTTAATTACAGACAAAAAAATTACAAATATTCAAGAAGTATTACCATTATTAGAACAAGTGGTACAACAAGGTCGTCCACTTTTAATCATTGCTGAAGATGTTGAAGGGGAAGCTCTTGCAACACTTGTGGTAAACAAACTTCGCGGTACATTCAATGCTGTAGCAGTTAAAGCACCAGGATTTGGTGACCGTCGTAAAGCGATGTTAGAAGATATCGCCATCCTAACAGGTGGTCAAGTGATTACAGAAGAATTAGGCTTAGACCTTAAATCTGCTGATATTACGTCTCTAGGTCGCGCTGCGAAAGTAGTTGTGACAAAAGACAATACAACAATCGTAGAAGGCGTTGGCGGTGCAGATGCAATTGAAGGTCGTATTGGTCAAATCCGTGCTCAGCTTGCTGAAACAACTTCAGAATTCGATAAAGAAAAATTACAAGAACGCCTTGCAAAATTAGCAGGTGGTGTAGCAGTCATCAAAGTCGGTGCTGCAACAGAAACTGAGTTAAAAGAACGTAAACTTCGTATTGAAGATGCACTTAACTCAACTCGTGCAGCTGTTGAAGAAGGTATCGTATCAGGTGGTGGTACTGCACTTCTTAACGTGTATGCAGCTGTTGAAAAAGTTGCAGATGCAGAAGAGGGCGATGTAGCAACAGGTGTGAAAATCGTTCTACGTGCGTTGGAAGAGCCAGTTCGCCAAATTGCAAACAACGCTGGCCTTGAAGGTTCAATCATCGTGGATCGCCTAAAACGTGAGGAAATCGGTGTAGGCTTCAACGCAGCAACAGGTGAATGGGTGAATATGATTGAAGCGGGCGTTGTAGACCCTGCCAAAGTAACTCGCTCTGCACTACAAAACGCAGCATCTGTAGCAGCTCTATTCTTAACAACAGAAGCAGTTGTAGCAGATATTCCAGAACCAGCAGCGCCAGGAATGCCTGATATGGGTGGCATGGGCATGCCGGGGATGATGTAATTAAATCTAGTAAGGCAACACTTCTTTTAGGAAGTAGTGTTACTCACAATTAATTTGAATACAATTACCACTTCTCATCATTTCTACTATCTGATGAGAGGTGGTTTTTTGCTTTTAAAGTTTACCTTACGAGAATATTCATTATACCAAACCACTTCCTATAATTATTAAATAATTATAAGAGGTGGTTTTTATGTTTAAGATTCCTAAAATTATAGTTCATTTGATACGGTTTTTACCGAATAATAAATTAAGAAGCTCTTTAAATACTGAAAGGAGGAAAATAGATGCGCATTGAATATAACCAAAATCATCAGTCAGTCATTGATCATAAACTAACGAAGTCGGCAACACAAGTAACAGAAGAGGAAAAACAATTGATGCAGAGACAAAAGAGGGAACAAGAGCTAGAAAGGCAAAAGAAGATGGCAGAGCAACTAAAGAGAGAAACCGAGGCTGCTAAGAAGCAAATGGAGGCAGAGGAAGACACATTAAAAATCTATATAACATGTTTAGAAATTGCGAGACGTATTTCCTCAGGAGATAAAGTTCCAACGAAGGATCATCAATTTTTAGTCAAGCATGACCCAGCTTTATATGGAAAAGCACTGACTATGCGTATACCAAAAGAAGATCCTAAGGAGTACAAGCAATTGTCTGAGGATGAGGAAAACCAAAATAAGCAACAGTCAGGTATATCTGAAGGAATAAGCGAGCTGTCGAGTCAGGATAATTCAAGCTCAATGGTAGATATAAAAATTTAAGTTATGTGTTATACCTTTCAAGAGGACAATGGAGATGAAAAGTTGTGCAAAAAGTAGAAAAAGCATCAATTGTTATATGGCTTTTAAGTGATTTACAATATTGTATAAAAAGATTATTGGTCATTTTAATAGCTTATTATTTATTCCAAGATTATGAGTTTGTACGGAAAATATGTATACTTGCCTCGATGTATTATACAGTGCAATTTCTTTATGAAGGGCTTATGAATATTTTTTATTATAAAAATTTCCGATATGTAGAAGATGAAGAAAGGATTCAAACATTCAAAGGAGGTATCACTATTCGTCATAGTACCATTCCCATTCGACGTATACAGCATGTAAGTATTACCCAAACATTTTATGCTCGTTTATTTAATTTATATAGTGTAGGTATATATACTGCTGGTGATTATCATAGTATCCAATTTGTGAAAAAGGATACGGCAGAGATATTAAAAGAAAATATCACTATGTTCTTGATTGAGAAGGGAATAGACCAAGATGAACAAGAAAAGAGACCATGTTCTTGAAATTATATATATCAATTATGACATCATTAAAGAGAGAATATATCCTATATTTGTGTTGATTCTTGGCTTGATTGGCGTTAATCAATTTTACGAAAAAATATTAAATATAGGATTTTTGTTGCTGTGTGGACTGATTATTATTTCTTCTATATTGCTTTGGCATTATAAAAACTTTTCTTTTGACAAGCAAAAAATTGTTATTGCCGAAGGTGTATTTGCTAAAAAACATCATGAAATTCCTATTAATCGTGTAAAATCTATTCGGATTTCAGATTCATTTCTAAAGCGAATTGTGGGTGTGTCGAATTTTAATATTGAATTAATCGGAGGAGATGAATTTATCTTTGTTTTAACAAATAAAGAAATTGTGAGAATAAAAAATGCTCTTTTTCCTTCATATGAATTAATGCAGCCTAAAAAGTCGGGGCAAGGTATATCATTTTTTCAAAGTTTGTTGCTAGCGACAGCCGACTGGAAACTATTCCTTGCCTCAATGTCCATCACAATGATTTTGCTTAATTTTACTTCCAAGCTAGTAGGTTTTTGGATAGAAGGATGGGATACTAATGCAAGCCGAATAGGGTTTAAAGAAGCATTTCAATTTGTTAAGGAGATATCCTGGCACGACATGCTCTCATTAGTATTGATGTTTTTTATACTTTTCATTGTATCGATTTTGGTGTCAGCGATTTATATAATGATAACATATTGGAGCTTTCATAGTGAGAATGTTGGAAAGTATATACATAAATCCTATGGTTCGTTGAATAAAAAATCTGACCAAGTTCCATTAAATGAAGTGCGGTCTGTGCAAATTTTACAACCTCTATTTTTTCACTTATTTGGCTATGTACAAATCAGAGTTAATGTGATTGGTAGTGATGGGAGTATACTTTTATTTCCTATATTGAAACAGGAGCGCGTGTCAGAATTTATACAACAGCAGTTGCCCATATTTAAAGTTGAAACAATGCAAGAAAAAGTGAAATCATCTGTATTACCTGATTATTTATTGAGCACAACTTGGTTTCCTACATTAGTATGTTGTGCTTTTTCGTATATTCATCCTTATTTTCTGTACGGTTTATTGTCTTTAATATTTTATTTATACATAGGGTATATGCGTTGGAAACATGCAAGCTTAATAGCTGATGAACACTATATTCGCCATTCGGGCTATAATTGGTTCCAGGCATTTCATATGGTTACTTTGTTGCCCTATATTCAGCACACAGCAGTAAGTCAATCCATTTTTACGAAGTGAAGAAATGTTGCGAGCTATGAGTATTCGTTATATGCAGAGGATGGAGATGAATCATATGGTTGTTATGGATTGGACGCACAATATCAAGAGTCCTTTTTAAATATTGCTCAAAATCATAAATAAGACGGTCCCTATTATCGATAAATCAACCGCCTGCTCTCAAGCTTCCAATTTGAGAACAGGCTTTTTTGTGCTTACTGAAAATGTTGAAAGTAATTAAATTAATTTTCCTGTTGTTTTTCAATAAATTATCACTTACAATACATATTGAAAATGATAATCGTTATCATTGAAGAAAAATGTTATAAGATAGAGGTGAAATCTTGGATAAACAGGATGCTAAGAGAATAGGCATAGGTAACATGTATTATGTCATGATCTTACTTATCATTGGAGCAATTTTATTATCTGCTGTGTTATCCGTATCAATAGGGCAGGTTAGTATTCCGTTCAAGCAATCTATGGATATTCTTTTACATACGATTACAAATGGAAAGTTAGGGTCACTTGATCATATTCAAAATCAATCGTATTTAAATATTATTTTGCAGGTAAGAATGCCTCGTGTGGTTTTTGCCTTATTGATTGGTATTGGACTTGCCTTGTGTGGGGTGGTCATGCAGGCGATTGTTCAAAATCCGCTTGCTGATCCATATATTTTGGGCATTTCTTCAGGTGCAACATTGGGTGCAACCTTCGCCATTCTAATTGGCTTTGGCGGTAGTGCGTTCCTAGCTCAGTTTGGTGTAGCTTTTGGCGCTTTTGCAGGTGCAATGTTGACATCGATGGCTGTTCTTCTTTTATCAAGTATTGGTGGTAAAGCAACCTCCATTAAACTCGTGTTATCAGGGGTTGTGATAGGTGCGCTATGTAGTTCGTTCTCAAGTCTTATGATATTTTTTGCTAAAAATACGGATGCCATTAAAGCTGTTACATTTTGGTCAATGGGTAGTTTAGCTACTGCTAGCTGGGACAAGACACCAATCTTAGCAATCGTCGTTGTGTTAGGTGCAACATTATTTCTTTTCCAACATCGCATATTAAATACAATGCTATTAGGTGATGAATCTGCTATCACATTAGGAATCAATTTAAGCGTTTACCGAAAGCTATATATGATTCTTACATCATTAGTGGCAGGGACTATGGTTGCCTATGCAGGAATGATTGGCTTTGTTGGTTTAATTATTCCTCATATTACAAGAGGTATTTTTGGTGCAGATCATAAACGATTAATGTTGGGAACGTTACTGTTAGGAGGACTATTTATGATCTGGGCAGATATTTTGTCTAGAACATTAATCCAAAATGTTGAATTACCTATAGGAATCATTACCTCTGTCATTGGTTCACCATTATTTATCTACATGATTGTAAAAAAAGGTTACAACTTTGGAGGGTAGAACAATGGAATTAATCGCTAAGGAAATGGAAGTCAAAATAGGCAAAAAAGAAATTGTTAAAAATGTATCTATTCATGTGAAAAAGCAACAATTTGTGGGCTTAATCGGACCAAACGGATGCGGAAAGTCAACTTTGTTGAAAAGTATTTATAAAAGTATTTCGCCGCAAAAAGGCATGGTTTTTTTAGATGATTTAGATGTTTTAAAAAGTCCTGAGAAAAAAATTTCTCAGCATTTAGGTGTAGTTGGTCAATTTAATGAAATGCATTTTGATTTAACTGTGCATCAGATGGTGCTGTTAGGCAGAACACCTCATAAGAAAATGTTAGAGTCAGATACGAAGCATGATTATGGCATAGTTGAGGAAGCACTAAAACGTACAAATTTGCAAGATTATAAGGATCGTAGCTATTTATCGTTATCAGGTGGGGAAAAACAAAGGGTAATTTTAGCAAGAACTATTGCACAGCAACCTAAATTTATGATACTGGATGAACCTACTAATCATTTAGATATTCGCTATCAAATTGAAATTTTATCCTGTGTGAAAGAGCTAAATATAGGAGTCCTTGCAGCTCTTCATGATTTAGAGATGGCAGCACATTATTGTGATTATCTTTACGCAGTGAAGGATGGCGAAATTTATGCGCATGGCACACCAGAGGAAGTATTAACACCAGATACTATAGAAGCTCTATATCAAATTAAGTGTCAAACATTTACTAATCCAGTGACGAATGGATTAAGTTTTGCATATGGATTTTAGGAGGAGAATAAATGAAGAAGAGAGTATTAGTAGGAATGGGCTTAGCAGCTATGTTACTGTTAACAGCTTGCGGTGGCACATCAAAAAATACATCTGAGGAATCAGAAACGAAAGAGCATTATCCATTAACAATAGAAAACTATACAAAGGCTGAAGGTGGCTCAACTTGGGAAAAGAAAGAGCAAAAATTCGATAAAGCACCAGAAAGAATTATGGCTAACACACGTCCAGCAGCAGAGCTATTATTACATTTAGGCTTAGGGGATAAAATTGTTGGAGTTGGTGCAAACTTTGGTGCACCTGATACATCTGTAGAGAAGGAATACGAAAAGTTAAATATTTTAAGCGATGAGTACGTTGGCAAAGAGGTTACATTAGGAACTGATCCAGATTTAGTTTTTGGACGAGGTGGATTATTTGATAACGCTGAATGGGGAGTAGGTACTGTAGATTCTCTTAATGATATGGGCGTTAAAACGTATGTTTTAGAATCTTCTATAACAGGTGGAACATATGAATCCATTTATAAGGATATAGAGAATGTTGGGCAAATTTTTAATGTACAAGACAAAGCAGAGAGCTTTATAAAGGAATTAAAAGATAGACAAAAGAATATTTCTACTAAATTAGAGAGCATTAAAGAGCACAAAACATTTGCATACTTGCATACAAATGATCCAAAAGATCTTTTCGTATGGTCAGCACATGGTGAGTCATTCTTTAATAATTCATTTAATATGATTAAACTGGATAATATCTTTAAAGATGAAACAGGTGATATTAGCATGGAAACTTTAATTGCGACAGATCCAGATGTTCTAATTCTACCAAACTGGGATGGATCAGATCTTACAAAAGTACGCGAAGAAATTTATGCCAATCCTAAACTTTCAAGTATGAAAGCTATTAAAAATAAACAAATTTATATTGTAGATTATAATTACATGTTCGGCTATAGCTATAATACGATAGATGGTATGGAAGCTTTAGCAAAAGAAATGTACCCAGATTTATTTAAATAAGTGAAGAGAAGGGGAGGTTAATCTCTAGGTTTGAACTTAAAGGGATAGCAAACTAGGATTGATTCTAGTTTGCTATTGTTATTTTCAATGAGTAAGTAGTTGGTTTCTATTCAATATTATTACAGTTAAATGCGCATGCATACTATCCCAACAAATAGAAACGGGATGTTGCTTATCAAGATAGTTTAGTACTTGTATCTATCTAAAGCTTGTAATCAATTGGGATTGACTTTTGAGTAAAATATATCTAAATCAGCCTGTGTCATTGCAGATAATATGACCTCTTCACTCAATGGTATTATTTCTTCCACATCAACTCTGATGCTACCCTTTGTAGTTAGTGCCACAACTATCCACTTTCCTGAATGTGACAGAGTCACATCGCCTTCCCATTTATTATTCATAATATATGAATGTCCGTTAGCATCTCTTTCTCCTTGAATTCGGTGATTACCGAAAATTGCCTATCGAATAAGAGTGCATTCTAATAATGCTCTTTGCCTGTCCTGCTAATGCTTATATTATAAAATTCTATGCTACTATGGCTGTGATAGTTTGATAGAAAAGCATATCCCATTCTGCTTGTACCAATTGTTGACCAAGAGGTAACGCAAATAAGTAAACTTCCTTAATCTTCATATGATTTTTACAGACTTTGGCTTAGGGAAATATTCCATTTTGATGCCGTAATGAATCAACTTGCGAATAAAGGCTGGATTGGGTACTGCACATGAAATTTTCGTATGTGCTAAAAACGCTTGTGTTTTATCACAATTAAAGACAAATGGTGAATCACTTGCTCCATCACCTTCTAGCTGTGCAATGGCTAATGATAAATATGCCTGTGCTTCCACTGTATGCTCATTATATAAAAGCCAGTTCGTATATTCCTGTGCAGTCACAGTTTCAAGCTGATAACCAAGGTCCTGAATCATTTCAATAAAGTCTAGATAAGGCAACGGAGCTGGGTTACATAAATGGAATACTTGTCCGTTTGAATTAGGCTGACATGCAAGAGCTACTAGTGCTTGGCTTGCATAATTAATTGGTGTAAAGTCAACGTGCCAATGAGCAATAGGTGTCTTACCTAAATAAAGCATGGATTTTATCATACGATAAAAAGCATTGTCATCGATATTGCGCTGGAATTTACCAGTTTCAGAATGACAGGTTAAATTCCCAACACGATAGATGGATATAGGAATAGCCTGCTTGTTAGCCTGTCGTACAAGATTCTCAGCCTCTAGCTTACTCTGCGTATATACATTATCGAGCTTGTAGTCATAATTAAAGTTACCTTGTGCTTCATCAGGTCCCCAATTATTTGTGGCAAGCTCCTCTGGAATACCTAATGTTGAAACATAGTGGAAATGAATACCCTTTTTACGTCTAGCTAGTTCCAGCAGATATTTAGTGCCTTTGACGTTTACATCATTAAATTGTTCCGCTGCACCAAAATGCCTTACATCCGCTCCACAATGAATGATAGCATCAATTTGATTAATAATTACATGCTCATCTTTGTCAGATAGGCCCAGCCTTTGATGTCCCAAATCGCCTTGGATCACTGTCACTTGATCTTTCAAAAGTGTAGTGATGCTGTCCTTGAAATAAAATTGCATAGTATCATAAAGCTTTTTTTCAATGGATACATGGGCATTTGGTCTAATGAGGCAGTAAACCTGTATATTTGTTGTCATTAACAGCTCATATAATACGTGACTTCCTAAAAAGCCAGTAGCGCCAGTTAGCAATACTGTTTTCATAGGTAATGGTTCTACTGCATCAGAAACTGGTAGGCGGTTAGGCTCCTTTAATTCCTTTAATAGGACAGTAGATGTCATCTCTTGGTTTGCGTGATTCTCAAATTGATAATTACAAATATAATAATCTAACTCTGCAATAGTTTGATGTTGGAAGAAGTCTTGTATTTTTAAGAAAGGAATATGCTTTTTCACTTGGACAAGAATCTCTAGAACTTTCAACGAATGTCCACCGATGTGGAAAAAGTTATCGTGAATGCCAACTTGCTCAACACCAAGTACATACTCCCATGCCTTGGCTAGCATTTCCTGTCTATCATTTTTTGGCGCTATATATTTGCTATTTAGAGATACAGTTTCTTCTATCTCCAGTAATTGCTTCCGATCAATTTTACCTGTTGGAGACAGAGGCATCTCTGGTAATTCAAAGAATCGCTCAGGAATCATATATTCTGGTAAATTATTTGATAAATACTCTCTAATGGCTATTTGTTCTATTTGCATACCACCTGACACAGTATAATAGGCAATTAAACTATTATTGCCGTCTGTATTTTTCTTCGCTATAACTATTGCCTCTTGAATGCTAGAGTAATTGCTTAACACTGCTTCAATTTCCCCAAGTTCAATACGAAATCCTCTTACTTTAATTTGCGAATCTTTCCGTCCAATAAATTCAATGACACCGCTTGGCAATAAACGGACTAAATCGCCTGTTCGATACATCAATTCCTCAGCTTTAAATAGATGTGGAACAAAAACCTCGGCTGTTTTTTCAGGTTGGTGTAAATAACCTGCTGCTAAACCAGCACCTGCAATACATAATTCACCTGTGACATTGATTGGGCAAAGCTGATCATTACTATTAACAATATACATTTCATAGTTGGCAATCGGTCTGCCAATTGGTATGCTTCCTAGACTGTCTGTTATCGGATTCTTTATCTTATAGTAGGAGGATAGCACTGTGCATTCAGTTGGTCCATAAACATTAATAATTTCTGTATATTTACCGAATTTCTCCTGCCATCTTTGAACAACAGCGGGCATTAGAGCTTCACCACCGACTGATAAATATGTAAGAGACGATAATTTTTCTTTGAATTCTACAGGTAGATATGTGGCAAGCTGTGTAAAGAAAGCATTTGGCACAGTCGCAGTGGTAATCTTTTCCAGTGCGATCATATTAGCAAATGCTTCGATGGATAGGCGTTCAATACTTGTTAGCATATGTAGTCTTGCACCTGAAAAAAAAGCTGTAAATGTTTCTGTCACTGAAGGGTCAAAACTGTAGGAGATAAATTGAGAATAGACGTCATCTTTAGTGGATTGGTAAATTCTCTGATTAGCTGTTATTAAGTTAATAACAGCCTTATGTTTGAGCATGACACCTTTTGGTTTACCTGTGGATCCAGATGTATAAATAATATAGGCTAAATCAGATGGGCGTAGATTGCTGTGGATATTTTCTTTTGAAAAACTTTCCTTCTGATTGACGGTCAACACCACCCGAGGTTGAGCATCATTATGTATAAGTTGGCTCAGTAAGTTCCTATGTTCATCTTTCGTCAAGACAAATAGGGCGCTAGTATCGTTCAATAGGTACTGGCAACGTTCTTGCGGATAGCTTGGGTCAATGGGCACATAGGCACCACCAGCTTTTAGTACTCCTAGAAGACTAATGATTGTTTCCTTACTACGCTCCATTATAATCGCTACAAAATCACCTTTTTGCAGACCATTATCTACTAACATATGGGCAACTTGATTAGATTGTTCATTTAGCTGATGATAGGTCATCGTACCGCCCTCGAAGGATAAGGCAATTGCATCAGCAAATTGGTGTGCAACTTGATAAAAGATTTCAGGAATAGTGGTATTTGTATCGTAATAGGCTTTAGTTTGATTTAATGCTTGGTATGCTTGCAAATCCACCTCATTTAACAGCTTTGTACAATGAGAGACTAGCATTTGCTGTTCCAATAGTTGTGTTTGATGATGTGATAAATATAAATTAAAATCTCGTGTATTATTCAATCATAACAACTCCTATTATCAAAGAGGGAAATCAATAAGCAGAATATTAAAAATTCATTTTAGCGAGTAACTCCCGCAGATGTTCATAAATCTGCGGGATAACAAGCTTCTGCTTATAGAAAGACTCTTTTCATTTTATTTTACGACAAATGAGTTAACAACATTTAATAATTCACTAGACAAATCAGTTAATACTTGAGCTTCTTCAGAAACTCTTTGTACGGTATTCAGTTGAGAAGAAGAAGTTTCAGCGACTGCTCGTGTATTATCTCTTGAACCTACAGAGAAATCTTCCATATCCTTTACAGCTAAGGTTACTTCTTCCATACCGGCGGCCATTTCTTCTATTGTTGCGGATAGTTCTTGTATTTGTCCAGTAACATGGTGGATTGAAGTTAAAATATGACTAAATGATTTTTCAGAATCATTAATCATGACCAGACCATTATCCACTTCCTTCACAGCATGCATCATCACATTTACAGATGCATTTGTATCATGCTGAATATGTGAGATAAGCGTGGAAATTTCACGAGCGGATGCCTCAGATTGCTCTGCAAGCTTGCGAACTTCATCAGCTACAACAGCAAAGCCACTTCCTGCTTCACCAGCACGAGCTGCTTCAATGGCTGCATTCAATGCCAATAAATTCGTTTGAGAGGCGATACCTGTAATAATACCAACGATTTCTTCAATTTTACCTGAATGTTCGCCAAGCATTTTTACGGATGCTGCTGATTGATTCACTGCTTTACTAATCGCATTCATTTGAGCTACAGATTTATTTGTCGAGTCATTTCCTTTTTCAGCTTCCTCAGATGCTAGGATTGAGGATTCTGATATTTGATTGGAGGTCATGGCAATTCGTTGAATACCCATGCTCATTTCCTCAATGGTAATCGAGCTTTCTTTTGCTTTTTGGACTTGTAAATCAGCACCTCCAGCAATCTCTTGCATCGATGAAGCTACACTATTGTATGAATCTGTTGCTTCTTGCATATTGGTAGATAATATATTGGCAGTGTTTGAAACACGTGCGGAAACATTTGTAGTGCTTTTAATAACTGCTTTCAAATTTTCAATCATAGAATTAAAGTTTTCTGTGAGTAGACCCACTTCATCTGTTGATATCACAGGTAAGGGCTCTAGCTCTAAATTGCCCTCTGCCACTTTTCTAGATTGTAGGGAAAGATGCTGAATTGGTGTTATTTTTCTTTTTAAAACTGTATAAACAGCAATGGAAGAACCAATTAAGAAAATCACTGTCACTAAAAGAAACCATAATACCTCTGACATCGCCTTAGCCGTTACCATTGATACATCGTAGTCAATTGCATATGCGGCTAAGATTGTTCCATTTTCATCCAAAATTGGTGTAAGGCCTGTTTTGTAGCTACCATACTCATCTGAATAAATGTTTGTAGCGGTCGCTTCTTTTGTGTCAAAAATTTCTTTAATTCTTGCTAAAAAGTCATCTGATAAGCCCATAGCTATCATATCTTGGTTATACTCCGCCCCAAAATCCAGTATGCTTGAGGATAGAACAGGCGCTTTTATATTGTCTCCATCTA
The DNA here is from genome assembly GCA_002973635.1 of Lysinibacillus sp. B2A1. GTDB lineage: Bacteria > Bacillota > Bacilli > Bacillales_A > Planococcaceae > Lysinibacillus. The sequence goes on along the minus strand of CP027224.1, from coordinate 4,937,420 downwards.
CCGTTATAAGGTATAGATTTGTAATAATATCAGAGTGATCGTTTATATCATCCATTTCTTTTGTTAAACGAAGAACATCTGGATTACTAGCATTAGGCTCCTTTATAATAGATTGCAATGTTTTTAGATCTATAGTCTTTGCTAAGATCATTCCTTTATCAAAAAGAGATTGATTCATATCTTTTAAATTACTATTCTTTACTATATAATAGGATAGACCTAGATTGACTAATCCAAATAGTAATAAAATACTTATTACAATAGTTGTTAACTTCCTACTGATGGACATGTGCTGTTTCTTACTTTTCTTCATGTTCTTCCTCCTATAATTATATACAAAACATATTTTAAGTAAAAAAATAGACAATCGCAGCTGAGATAGTCAAAAGTAAATAGTAGAGAACATTACATTTGGCAGTCCTGATGTAATTTTCATGGAAGGTATGTATACCTTTTTATTAAAATATTTATGAATGGAAAATAATCCAAACATCCCCGACATTAAACAACTATACTGCCAAAAAAAATGATTCACAACCCAAAAAACTTACTATTTCGACTTATAATCTTTAAAAAAAATTGAATAAAATGGTTTATTAGTATGAAGATTTTTATTTTGGGTTGATAATTTTACTAAAATTTAACATTTTATTAATATTTAATTATAAGAAGTGATATTCTTGAAGTTATTTTAAAGAATTAAATTATTGGTGAAAAACATCTTTTATTTTTAAAATTGGGTCTTTTAAATTACATACATTATTATGATAAAACTGGATGAAGCATATTGCCTATTTTTATCTTCAATAAAAAATCTTTCCATTAGTTGGTAACAGAACTTGTGGGAAGCTTTTACTTTGTTTTATCTTGGATTTCCAAAAATGCCAGGAAACATATCTATCATTCCTGGTAAGCCCAGGAAACCAGGATATTGTCCGCCAGGATGCGGCTGTGGCGGATATGGCTGAGGTGGATACGGTGGTGGATTATATGGAGGATAGGAGCTGCCTGGAGGTATCCCTGCTGCAGTAAATTGATTGACATCTACTGTCACTATTTGACCGTTATCTAGCTGGATTTCGGCAGTTCTGCCAGTAGGGAGAGTAACCCAAATTTTCATGCCAGGTCGGAACTGTTGATTAAAATCATCAGGAGCTAATCTAGGATATACCAATGAAACACACCTTTCATTATTCTTTTCTAACATATACCTATATTCAAAACGCTTATGGTCTTAAACTAGAGGTAACTTAAATTTGAAATTGTTATAAAATATACTGATTTTCATTATAATGAGAGAAAAAAGGATGTTTGCATAATGGCAATTATAAAAATTAAGAAAATAACATTGCATAATTTACGAAATGTTCGTCATGGTGAGATATCCATAGCAGTAAATTTTGAGTCATTTTTACAGGCTAATGTTGTAGGTTTATATGGACAAAATGGTTCAGGTAAAACAACGATTGTCGATGCCTTTAGTATATTGAAAGCACTAATTTCAGGCTGGATAGCAGAAGTGAAATTACCTGTACAAGAAAAACGCTTAGTTATGGCGGGAGAGGGTAAAGCTAGCATAGATTTTGAATTTCTTGTGGAAAATCAGTTTGGTACATTTTTTATTAACTATTATGTAGAGCTAAAAGAGGATGAGCATCGACTATACACAGTTCATGAAAGGCTTACGTATCGAGAAAATGACAAGGGCAAACGTACCAAGATATTAATTGCTATTACAGAAGACGATGTACAGATTCGTAACGCCAAACTTTCGGATTTGAATGAAAAAGCACGTATTCAATTGCTGGTTGTTCAGCAATTAGCCAAAAGGCAATATATGTCCTTTATTTTTCATAAAGATTTAAGGCTTTTATTACAAGAAAGGCTTTCGGAGCTTGAGATGCAGCTCCTTCAAAATGTAGCGATTGATTTTAATCAAGATTTACATGTTGTGAATAATCAAAATATCGCACCTTTGTTTGAAGAGCGAATCATGCCTTTTAGTATCCATTTAGAGAAAACTAGAGGCTTAATACCATATGATTTAAAGGGACCAGCTGTCTTGCCAGAAGAGACCTTCTCTGTGTTATGTGAGGTTGTCGAACAAAGTAATCAAGTATTGTCAGCAATTATCCCTGGTCTGACTATAAAGATTAATGTTATTACGAAACAAACGATGGATAGTGGAGCAAAAGGGGTTCGTTTTGAATTTTTATCAAAGCGAGGAGAACGTGAATTACCTCTTCGGACAGAGTCAGAGGGGATATTAAAAATCATTGCTGTTCTTAGCTTGCTTATTGCGGTATACAACAATCCTAATGCATGTGTTGTCATTGATGAATTAGATTCTGGTGTTTTTGAATATTTGTTAGGTGAGTTGTTAACAGTGATAGATGAGGATGGAAAAGGTCAGCTTATCTTTACATCCCATAATCTACGTGTGTTAGAGGTGCTAGCCATTAAAAATTTATGGTTTACAACAACAAATGAAGATCATCGCTATATGCAGCTAAAAGGAATAAAAGAAGTAAATAATGCTAGGGATGTCTACCTGCGTGCTATCCAACTTGGTGGTCAGGATGAGGAAGTTTATAAGGAAACAAAATCATTTAAAATGAAGCGTGCATTTAGAAAAGCAGGTGTGCAGCATGACTAAAAAAGTTCTCCTAATCATTGTTGAGGGACAGACAGAACAGATTATCCTAGAGGATTATTTAGAAGAATATTTTGCAAATTCGATGATTCGCTTTGACGTTCAGCGTGAGGATATTTTGACAAAGTGGGATGCCAATAAGCGCATTCCCAATATTAAAAATAGCGTTTTTAAAGTAATCCAGAGCTATTTAACTAAATATAAATTTTTAGCAAAGGATTTAACTGCAGTTGTTCATATCACAGATGCAGATGGATGCTTTATTGCACCCGAATTTGTTAAGGTGAAAGAGGATATTGAGCAAAATTTGTTTTATACAGAGGATTCAATCTTAGTGAATTCGGATAAACGCAAGGAGCAAATTGAGCAACGTAATGAAATGAAGGCGAATAATGCTAGGATATTAGTGGCGAATGATCACTTCAGCATTAATCGTTTAAAAGTTCCCTATCAATTATTTTATTTTTCTACAAACTTAGAGCATGTATTATGGGATGAGCGCAATGAGATTCCAACAGAAAAAGTGCAAAAGGCGGATGATTTTATGGATAATCTCACCGGCAATATTGAGGAGTATTTAAGAGGATTTCTACCAGTTAGTCCAGAGCTGCCATATAGAGAAAAAATGAAAAAAAGCTGGGCATTTTTAATGGATGGCTGTCATTCCTTGCAAAGAGGCACCAATGTCCCGTTGTTATTTGAAATGATTAAATCTGATGTACAATAAAATGTGCCCTCCAATGTTGAAAGAGGGCACTTTATAATGTTAACAGCCTATTGTGTGCACAAGTTAACGCTGTTGTTCGTAGCTACGGATATGCCCTAAAATGGCAGGATCCTTAATTTTAGTATCTTCACTTAGTAGTAATAACTTCGACATGATTTCTGCTGTACGAGGGTCATCATCCACCATTGGTAAGAAAATGCGTCCACGGTGCTGCGCTTGTACAGCAATTATTGGAATCATTGAGCCACCCATTTGATGGACAACACCACTGCCTAAATGCAGTGAATAGCTAGCAAGTTTACCTTCTATAAGTGCATGCTGTTTTTTTACTTCGACATTTGTAAGTTTTAATAGCTTTGCTAATTCTTCTACAATCACAGCACGCATTTCAACGGTAGAATGACTTGCCTCGGGATCTACGCCACCAACATGCGCAACACTGACAACGAGATCGATATCTCGCATAATCTCAGAGAAAATCGCTGCAGGTATATCATCTAGTACTATGCTTTTGCCGGTTAAACGATTATAGAAATAAACACCCTCAATTGCTGGCGCTTCAATTTCTGCTGGCGTAAACCAATCTGCCTGCGCATATAACGAGGCCACAATATTTTCCTTATAATACACTTTACGTGGTCCTTCATCATAACTAATTTGCCAGCCTCTTGTTTTTAAGAGGGCTACCGTTTGAGATGGATTTACTTGATGTCCTGCATAGCGTAATGATCTTTTTTGCCCTTTTTCATCTTCGTTTATTACATATAGCTCACGGAAAACTTGCTTAAACGGCTGCTTTATTTTGTGCTCAAACATATAAGCCTGCCATTGACGCCATTGACCACTTTCTAGTAGGTGATATGGATGGGCAATCTTTAATGCTGTCATTGGTGCAAGTGAAATGATGTCACCTGATAGTAGCCTTATGCCCTTTGAAGTGAGCATTCCTATATATACATCGCTTTTAAAGACAAGCTTTTGTAAAAGAGGGGCTAGAATCGGGTGCTTTAATAAATTGATAAGCTCTTCAGCATGGAAGACTGTTTCTAATTCCATCGCCTGTTCAAGCGCAGGGCGTGCTCGCTTGTATTGCTCCTTCAGCTCTTTTCGTGCCTCTTGTAATGCAATGACCTGTGCATTTTTCTTCAATGCTGTAGGAATATTTTTAAGACGCTTCCCATCCTTAGTCACGATAATTTCCACATCAGCGTCATCTTCAATTTGCAAATGTGCCGTAATATGCTCGATTGGCTGTGCTTTAAATAAATGCTTCATTTCATGAAATGCGGATAGCTCCATTCGCCATGTAAATCTTGTTGTTTCTCCATCACCAGCATTGCGTGCTAGATTTTCGAGTGCAATACTTGCTGCTCGTGCTTCGCTTGCACGGCGCTGTGCTCCAAATTGCTTACTTTCCTTTAAAAATTGTTGGATAAACTGATAGCGTGTTAGAGCGTCCTTTTCATCCGATTTTTTTAATGGGATAAGGCCAAGTGCACGAAGCTTGTCTTTATTACGTTTGTCTTGGATTTCCTTTATTAATGGTTTTGGGCTTAGTTTGCCAATTGCAGTATCAGCATAAAGCTGGGCACGACGATGATTTGCTCCTTCTGATGCATATTTTGCTGCATCATAAACAAGCTTGAAATTTTTTGCGCCAATTGTTTGATAGGCACTTTGGAACCAGCTTAAATCAAATGCGCCATCTCGGAAGTCGTCAGCAGTGATACTTGTGAAGAGCGCAATTTGATCTTTAGCAAAATCCGATAAATAGTCAGTTGTATGAGCGATAAAGTACCATGCAGATTCTTTTAAGCCTTCCCAGCCAATTACTTCACTAACTAGATCTATCCAATGCTGATTATACATCATTGCTTCAATTAAACGTTCTTTTGAAATATTTGTTTTTTCCCAGGCATCTTTTAAATGCTGTGCGGTTTCCTCTTTTTTAGGATAGCAGTTTGCAAGAAGACGTGAGAAAACATCCTTTTTCGTTTCTGCCTGCCAAATATAGCCTCGCGCAAGCTTTTCTCCATCAAGTGCCTGTAAAATTTTAAAGAAATACTCAATACCCTCTATATAGGATATACTACTCGCTAGCTTCGTTACGGCCGTAGGAATATCGCCGCGCATAAGCTCAATCTCTAAAATTCGATTGATGGCCTGCTCACGTATAGCAAGAAGATTCGATAGATCCTCAAATGACTTTTGATAGTTTTCGATTAATTTGTTAGGTGCAATCAATATATCGGAGGCTAATGTATTCGTGAAAATGGCCTCAAATAAATGATCCTGTGTGAATAAACCTGCCTGAATAGCATCCAAATAACGGAATAAACTTAAATTGTATATACTAGGGCTGTATTGTTCCTTCTGCATACGTTTTGTTAATTCTTCGTTAATAGCAAGGATTTTAACATACTCGCTATAGGTCGTATAATCTGAGAAGCATCGATCAACAAAGGCGTCGATCACATCTAAATCTACTATAGTGGAAGTAGAACGATAATAATAATACCCCTTGTCTCTTACTTCTAGCTTCCACTGTTTAGATGGTATTTGAGATAAAAGCTGAAGCATTATACCGATTGCTTGCTCAAAAGCATTAAATCCCTGTGAATGTTGTTCTAAAAGTGTGACAGCTTGTTTATGAAGGTCCTGCTCCCCAGATAATTTGTCTAAATCCTGTGAAAGTACAGTGAAAATTTCCTCCAGTGTTTGCTCATGCTTTAACGCATTGAACTTAGCAATATATTCTTTTATTTGTGCATAGTTAAGGATTGGCGCTATAAGAGCGTGTGCTGCTTCGCTAATTTCATGTGCCGCAGGGTATTCAGATAGATTACTGTAAAAGTTGAAATAAGCTAAATCCTCAGCGCTGAATTTTTCTGTTTTTATCCACTGAATGATTTCCTCAGGTATTGGATAGACGTCAAGACTTGCGTTTTTGTTATTCCCTTTTTTGGAAGCTATAACGCTGTAGTCTTGTCCTAACGTTGTTGTAATTGTCGTATCATTCCATTGATATGTCTCATACTCATAATGGGCATGAGCATCAATTAATTGAATCAGCTGCTCAAGCTTTGCTAAAAGTTTATCAACATCATAGTCAAAAAACCTCTCAAGTGGCATTTGCCCCTGCAAATAGAATGGAATTAGCTGCTTCCAAGCATCCTCAGCGTCCATCTTAATATCAATATTTGCAACGTTCTGGTATTGAATAGGAGGGTGTGGTGTATATAAGCCGAAGCCGTTTTCCTCATTATATTCTGGAACATCGTCTGTTAATAATTGATCTAAAAGCACTTGCTCAGTTGCAGTAACTTTCGGTAGTGTTTCGCATAAAGCCGTAATTTGATCATTCGATAAGTGATATTCTTTTGAGGCTTCTAATAACAACTCAAGTCCTCCAAGTCGCTTTAATTGCTTCTTGTCTTGTATAAGTCGTTCGGCACTTTGCAATATTTTCTCCTGTGACTGTAGCTTTAAGAGAGAAATTGCCTCTTTACGAAGTGAGCCTGACTTATTTGCTAAAAGATCCTCTATTTTTAAAGTTTCATGATCTGTTGGTGTTAATAGCTGTATCTTTTTTAGTGCAAGGGACCGATTTATGGAGCTTCGATCTCGTAAAGAGCTAAAAAGAAAATCACGCTTTCCTTGTGTAGAATTATCAAGGCAATAAATATTAAGAAGCCCAATTCTGCTAGTAGGTGAGAAGGCATCTGCACTCGCAATAATACGTTGAAATAACTCTTCCTCTTGTAAATGATGGGCCAAAATAATTTGTGTTGAAATAATGTCCTCTAAAGATAAATGCGCATATACGAAGGATAGAGGTTTTCCTGCAATTGTTAGACCATCCTTTGAAACCTCACTCTTTGCCCATTCGAGCTGATCAAATAGCAGATATTCAATGTTTTGAAGCTGCGCATTTTCTTGCATGTACGTTTGTAAATCTTTAACCCAATCGTTATCCCTAGCATATTCACTATTAATATAGTTATTTACATGGATGAAATTTCCCCAAGCAAAAGTAAAGAGCTCAATATCCTTTGTTGTTAAAATGATATCTTTGACAAACTGTGCAGTAAAGGAAGTTTTCCCTAGATTTTTTAAGAATGCAAGCGTTGTAAGCTGGACATGCTTTTCACGTCCTAGTAGATCTGGTAAAACCGTATCAAGCTGCGTGTAATCTTTTGTAGAGATTGCCCATAGAGCTACATATATATCTATTGTTCGCTCGCTTTGCAGTAGTTCCTTTGTGAAATTATCGTCTTCAATTGCTTGAATCGCTAGTGATAGTACTTCCTCAGTAATTTTTTGATTTTCAAAGCTATTATAGCCAAGTCCCATCCATGTATCGACAGCACGAATAACTGAAGAGAAGCGAGTTAGCTGGTGCTCTTGAATAAGCTTCATAATTGTAAGCTGTGCATCCAGGGTACCATGATCAATATTTTCAACAATAGCTTGACGTAGCCCCTCTTGACGTGCTGCCGCAACTAATAGTTTACCAAGTGCCTCATGCAGACGACTATTGGTTGATTTAAAAATCCCTCTTATCAGTGGGTAGCCAAAAAAGCTACTTTGATGTTCATCAAATAGTATATTTTCAATCACTTCCTCAATCGCTGAGTTTTGTGATGATAGTTCTTCAGCAAGCAATTGCTCAAAAACATTAAATGGCATTACCTTTACATTCTCTTGTTTAATCACATAGGAGCTATAGTTAGGGTATGTACCATGTTCATATTGATTGTGATTCATCAATAATTCCTGTAAATTGATTTCTTCAAATGTTAGCATTTCTTCAATTAATTGTAGGCATTGATAAAGGTGATCTTGTACTGGTTGTGCTGAACGAAATGATCTACGCAAAATACCAGTCTGAAACATTGCTGTATCATACCGTAATGCTAGCTTCTTAATATTTTGTGCACGCTCTTGTGAAGAAAAAAGTATTAGTACATCAAATAGTGGACCTGTAAAAAGCTCCTCTAGTGTTGTGATATTCAAATCAGCAATTTGCTGCTCAATATTGTAATCACGTGTATCCATATATTGAAGCAATGCTGTAGCTATTGGTTGAATAGCTTTTGGTGCAGTATCAATTTTACTTTGAAATTGTAGTTTTTGTTCATGAGAAAGTGTCATGGGATTCCTCCTTACCAAGTTCGTCCTGCGAGCATCGTTAATTTTATAAACGTAAAAACATCATCATCTTGAATTGTTAGTGGTGTTGTAAGTGTATTCAATTGCTCCTCATTATGGATTACTAAAAACAGCTCGTCCTCAAAAGCTTGAATCACTGTAGATTTAGCTTGTTCTAATGACTGTACAGTGGTATTTTTTTTCTCACCAAAATGTATCTTGCCATGATGTACAGCATCCTCTAATTGCTCCTCAGTTAGATAAATATAGAGCGGTGTATCTAGCGCCTTTTCGTTATAATTTTCAACTTCTTGTGTGACAAGCTGCATTAACAAATCTTTCAAGGTATAGACAGGCTCTTCAATCGTAAATGCAATTTTTTGAAGTTTACGCGATTTTTTTCCAATTGTTTTTTGCTGGTAAAATAAACGCAAACTAACACCTCCTTACAGTAATTTCATTATACAAGAGAGTAAATCATGAAAAGAATAAGGCATTTTACGCTAGTTGTATAAAAATAAGTGGGAAAAGTGTAACAAATAATTTGTTGTAACGACTTATTTCTGAGTGTAGAAAGTGGGTGAGGCTTTGCATAAGAATATAACAAAAATAGAACATTTGTACGACTCTTATCACCGAGATGTGTATCATTTTGCGCTTTATTATACAAATAGTAGGGAAGAGGCGGAGGATATTACACAGGAAACATTTTTCAAGGTGATGAGGCAGTTAGATAAATTAAAGGATATGGATAAAGTAAAAACTTGGATTTTGTCAATTGCACGAAATACAGCAGTAGATATACATAGAAGGCAGAAAATAAAGCGACTTTTGATAGAAAAGCTTAGCTGGCAGCCAGTACTGAAAGAAGTGCCAATGCCTCTGGAAATTATAGAGGAAAATGAGCAATGGCAAACGGTACAAGAGGCATTAATGACATTAAAATCACATGATCGAACAATTATTATTTGCAGAATGCTAAAAGATTACACGATTCAAGAAATTGCTGAGATTTTGGGTATTTCAGAAGTGAAGGTACGGGTTGATTTTCACCGGGCAATGACAAGGCTTCGGAAAAAGGTAGGGAGGGATGATTGATGGAAGAACGTGATTATAAGTTATTTGATACGCTAAAAAAACGCCCTGATAAAGATCCAGATATAGATTTTTCAAAGCAATTACGTCAGAGCATCCAAAAAACGCCTATAAAGAAGACAAAACGATTTTCTATAGCAACAATAGTAACCATTCCGGTGACACTGGCCGTTCTGCTATTTGTATTCAGAATGGGTACCGGGCAGTCATTCAAATTGAAAAACGCTGCATTGTTAACCATCAATCAAGAGAAAACCCTTACTACCATATTATGTGTTTTCCTAATGCTTGTCCTCTTGTTGCTTATACTGTTTGTGTATTATAAGGGGCTTACAAAAGGAAGACTTGTTTATTTGACGTTTTCATTGTCCTTCTTAGCATGGGTCGGGAACCTAGCATATGCAGAGTATCAAAATATTAAAGAACCAAGCTATAGCGAACTTTATGATGATAACGAAATAATTGGACCATTTATGAACAAAGAACGTTTAGATGAGATTCTAAAGGAACAGGATAACTACCTTATGAAAACAATTGAAGGAGATGCAAAATAATGAAAAAGCCTTACGAATATATAGTGAATGGTGTGTCTTTTGTTTTTATGGATTTAAGCTCTTTTGGATTACCTGATATATTCCCAGATTTCATTGGCTATCTTTCTTTTGTATATGGTATTCACCTGTTGCCGTCCTTTCATAACTTAAAGCGTTGGACGAAAACTTTCGCAATTATTTTGGCAGTCTTGTCATTTTTTGTGGAGCTAGATCAATGGCTAGGTTATAAGATACTAGGAGACATTGGAATACAGCTTATGCAATTTTTATTTATCATTTTGATGTATGGTGTTTTTCAATTATTGTTACATATTCATAATAATAAGCCTCTTGAAGCTAAAACATTTAAAACCTATCAGAAATATATATCATTTATGCTTTGCGGCTTCGTCATACAAGCATTTTCAATGAATTTTGATGAAAGTATGCGAGAAAATGTTCATTTTATAGGTTCCATGCTACAGTTGATTGCATATTTCTTATTTGTATTCTATTTTCGAGCGTGTCATAAATATTATAAAAACAACATGCCTTCACTATAATCAGTGAAGGACTTTTTTTACTTCTTTCAGCAAATGTTTTTTGTATCGAAAGCATAGCGACAGCAACATGGTTTTAACTGTGCGAAAGTGAAGCGACAGCAACACACGACTGAAAGACCAACATCATGTTGCTGCCGCTGCGTTAGCATAAAAAATCATCTGTTGGCCCAAAGCCCAAAGCCTTTGGCGGATGTCACGGAATCGACTTTGTCTTAGCACAAAGTCGATTCCGGACACAATTATGCCGAGGCATAATTGATAGAAACCTGTTTCGAAAGAGCAATGACATCTTTTCCTACCTGATTTCATAAGCTTTATAGGTATGATTCATCACGCTTGAAGGAGGCAATATCATTCAAATACATGTTGTACGAGCTGGGGAGTCTTTATGGAGAATTGCACAGGCGTATGGGACAACGGTTCAAAGTATAGTAGATGCCAATCAAATTCCAGAGCCAAATCGATTAGTCGTAGGGCAAGCTCTTGTTATTCCGATTATCGGAAGTTTTTATTATGTACAGCCTGGAGACAGTTTATGGTCCATTGGTCAGCGCTTCGGCATTAATTATGTAACACTTGCACAGGTCAACAACATTAATCCAAATCAACCACTATCTATTGGGATGCGGCTGTATATCCCATCTCCACCAAAAACAAGGGCTGAAACTTTGGCATATTTAGAGCCGAGGGGGACAACTGTTAGCGAGGCATTATTGAGTCAGGCAAGAGAAGCAGGGCCATTTTTAACATATCTTGCTTTATTTAGTTATGAAGCAAGGCGAGATGGGACGCTTAAAAAACCACCAAGTCAGGGAGTGACGCAAGTTGCTAATGATACAGGTGCCTCTTTAGCAATGGTTATCTCAAATTTAGAGAATTTTAGCTTTAGCGGTGATTTAGCACGAGATATTTTTCAAAGTACAGCCGTACAGGATTTGCTTTTCGATAATATTCTTGCAGAGGCAAGGCGTTTAGGAAGCATTAAAGATATCCATTTTGATTTTGAAAATTTGCCGGGGGATCAACGTGAGGCGTATAACAATTTTTTAAGAAGAGCTGTAAGCAGATTCCATCCACAAGGGTACACAGTATCCACAGCGCTTGCACCAAAAACTAGTGCAACTGAGCGTGGTCCTTGGACGGCAGCTCATGATTATAGAGCACATGGCGAAATTGTGGACTTTGTGATGTTAATGACCTATGAGTGGGGATATTCTGCTGGTCCCCCTATGGCAGTATCTCCACTTCCTGAGGTGGAGGCAGTAGTTAAATATGCTGTTAGTGAAATACCTCGAAATAAAATAATTCTTGGACAAAATTTATATGGCTATGACTGGACACTGCCTTTTGTACAAGGAGGTCCCATTGCTGAAGCAGTTAGTCCACAAAGAGCTATTGAAATTGCTAAAAAATACAATGCAGCTATTCAGTATGATATGAGAGCCCAAGCCCCTTTCTTTGAATACTATGATGAGCAGGGCAGGGCACATGTTGTTTGGTTTGAGGATGCAAGATCCATTCAAGCAAAATTCGATTTAATTAAGCGCTATAAACTTCGAGGAGTAGGTTATTGGAAGCTTGGTTTGCCATTCCCACAAAATTGGTTATTAATAGGTTCGAATTTTGATGTGGTCAAAAAATAATTAACTTTATTAGATAAAAAATATCATAATATCTATTCTATTTTCTTTTAAGCGGAAATACTCTGTAAATAACATTCCCAAATTTGGAAATGTATATTATAATAGATGGTAAATAGTTTTCTAGGAGGGATATTTTGGGTAAGTTTAAAAAGTTAGGTATTATACTAACATCTACAGCATTTACTGTCGGAGTACTTTCACCAATTCCACAAGCTTCTGCCAATGTAAAGGAATCTTCAGAGAGAATTGAAATTCAAGTTGCTTCAACGGAGACAAAAGTTACGAAGAGTATGCTTATCAATAAATTGCATGCAATATTCCCAGATAAGTTTAATTTCTTAACAGAAAAAGATTTAAATGTAGGAAGTGGACACTACTATAGAGATGATACAACAATTCGTTACGATTTAAACTTCCATAAAACTGTAAATGGGAAAGATATTTATGGCGGCTTCACATTTAAGGGAGACGATTTAGAGCTAGAAAATTTCTATTATCAACCTTCTGATATTTCAGATGCAATGTATCCGGCAAAGTATTCAGAAGCTGATGCACAAAAAATTGCAAAGGATTTCTTAAAAAATTTCCCGAGTACTGAAAACTACAAACTTCAGGAAAATGGTATTGGCACTGACTACTATTTCAATATGAGCAGACCATTATCACAGCCAATTTCTTATTCGTTTGTCTATTCACCAACTCAGAATGGTGTAGCAATCAGCGATCAATACATTTCTATTGAGGTCCTTGCAAATGGTGAAGTTACAAATATGCATAGCAATACAGTATCCCTTAGTAAGGCAACATTTGATAGTGTAGAGCAGAAAAAGAATGAAGCAGATATTCTTGCACAAATTCGTGATAATCTAGCAGTAGAATTGCGTTATGCGGTTGATTATGATTATCAAACAGATCAGCGTAAGGTGAAGCTTGTCTATGCACCCGCAACAGGCTTCAATGGGGTACATGCCTTAAATGGTCAGTGGCAAACAGTGAACGGCTTCTCGGCACAGGTACCAAAAGCAAAACGCGTAGAAAAGCTATCCTCACAACCACTTGAACCTAGAAAGAAGGATATGACATTAGCTGAAGCAGAAGAATTTGCGAAGTCCTTCTTAAAGGTTGATCCTGATAAAGCTAAGCTGCAGCTTGATCTGATTGATGAAAGAGAAAATCAAAATGGGGAAACGATTTACACTGTAAATTATTCGTATATGTATGATAATGGTAGCACAGGTTCGCAATTGGAAATAAATAAGGCGACAGGTGAAATTACTCAATACTATGATTCAAGTAGAGATTTTGTAAAGACTAGCGATAAGACTACAGCCATTTCTAAGGAAGCGGCATTAAATAAGGCAATTGAATACTTAAAGCAATGGGCTCCTTCCTACGTGCATAATTATGCAAAACCATTGGAGGAAGCTGTATTAGAAGATTATAGTAAAGAATATTACTTCTCATTCCCACGTGTTGTAAATGGCATTGCGGTTGTTGGAGATGAAATATCTGTCAACATTGGTTCTGATGGTTCCTTACGTTCATTGTATATTTCTAACCAAAAAATTGATAATTGGCCATCTGTAGATCAGGTGATTTCTGCTGATAAAGCAAAAGAGTCTTATAGTGAGGCACTTAAATTACAACTACAGTATGCTAAACAAAATGGTGAAGATAAACATCACTATGATTTAGTATATTCACCAACTTATGGTGGTAACTTATTTAATCAAATTGATGCAACTACTGGTGAGTGGTTAATAAATATTGAGGATAAAAAAGAGCAACCATTGATTTCGCATCCTACTGCGGCCAAAGAGTTAAACTATTTAGTCAGCCAAAATGTGTTAGAGATTAAAGACCCAGCTACTTTCAATGCTGATACAGGCGTGACTAAGGGAGAAGCACTAAAAATTATGCTTAAATCTCTCACATATGGCTATTTTGGTGGATATGGAGAAGGTGATGAAAAGCAATCCTTCACGAATATTGATAAAAAGCATCCATTATATGGAGTTGTTGAAGAAGCTGTAAGAATGGGCATTTTAAAGCCAGCAGATCGATTTGATGTTGATGCAACAATGACTCGTCAAGAGCTTGCAGAATGGTATATCCGTGTACTAGGCTTAGAGAAAGCTGCTAAACATGGCGATATTTACAAATTAAACTTTGCTGATGCAGGCGCAATTGATCCAGCATATTCTGGCTATGTGGCTTTAGTAAGTGCAATGGGATTAATCGATGCACAGCAAAATAACTTTAATGCTACTGAGAAAGTAACATATGCAGATTTAGCTGTATCAACAATGCGATTAGCTAAAGCTATTGCTGAAGGTAACAACACTCGTAATTACTTTTATTAATTCATAATGAAAAGGGTATCTCCTAATTTTGGGAGATACCTTTTTTGGGTTAGTTTTTAGACAAAGGGGGAAATAATAACAGAAGAAAGGAGTGTAAAGATGAGAATGAAATTTTTAATAGCTATTCTGTTAACGACTGTCATGCTCTATGGCTGTACAAAGGAAAAGGCACAAGATATGCCAACAAATGCTCCAGTTCAACAAAATACGAATCAACAGGTTGGTGATACTACGACAGATCAAGTACCGTTCAATTTTCTAGAGTTTTCGCTGGATGTTGATTATTCTGCGACAGATTCCTATGAAGCCGAATACGAAAACAAAAAATCTGGCATAGCAGCGAAATTACAGGATTCGCGAAATAATGAAAATCTCCAGAGGGATGCAGCCTATACGAAATTGGAACCTCTTTTCAAGCAGCTGACGTTTGATTCCACAACACCAAATGATGAGGTAATAGATCAGGTTATCTCTGTATTTCATATTGCAGAGGACTTTCAATCAATTGAGATGGAAGTAGAATTTGTTGATGGGAATGAAAAAGAATTTAAACGTCTAAAGTAAATGATGCAGACTGAATTCATCAATATAAAATCCAGCTACACTTTAATTTTTTTAACGGCTGGATTTTATTTTCGTGCAGTATTTAGAAAGTAATAGGGTACAAAATATGTGAAATAAAAACAATTTTTTTGAGTTGATTTTAGAGTAAAACAAATTGATTGTCGTATAGAGAAATATATGTTATTATTATCTCGAATTAAAGATAATTAAATTCGAGGTAAATAGAAAGAGGGAGTCGTATGAGGGGAGACAGTCGTAATTTAAAGGCATTTACGGTCTTGTTCCGTGCATATCAAACGATTCAGGAAGCAACTAGGAGAGATTTGCTGCAGTATGATTTAAATCAAACTGAATTTTCAGTGCTTGAATTCTTATATCATCGTGGGGAACAGCCGATTCAAGTGATTGGTAAGAGAATATTAATTGCAAGTAGCAGCATTACTTATGTTATTGATAAGCTTGAACAAAAGGGCTATGTCTATCGATTTGCCTGTGCAAAGGATCGCCGTGTGACTTATATTTTTTTAACCAATGAGGGACGGGCATTATTAGAAGAGATTTTCCCAAAGCATGAACAAAAAATTAATGAGATTTTTGAAGTATTAGACCATGAAGAGCTGGAAACAATGATTCTGTCTCTAAAGAAGGTTGGTTTTAATGCGATTAATAAATGAACAAATTCACATCAATATCTCGAAATCGAGACAATGGAGGGTTTTAAATGAATCATTTAAAAGGCATTCACCACGTTACAGCAATTACTAGTAGTGCAGAAGAAAATTATAAATTTTTCACTTTTGTGTTAGGAATGCGTTTAGTGAAAAAAACAGTTAATCAGGACGATATTCAAACATATCATCTATTCTTTGCAGATGATAAGGGAAGCGCTGGTACGGACATGACGTTCTTTGATTTTCCAAACATTCCAAAAGGTGAGCATGGAACAAATGAGATTTCAAAAACCTCCTTCCGTGTGCCAACAGATGCAGCTTTGGACTATTGGCTAAAACGTTTTGACCGTTTGCAGGTTAATCATACAGGTATTAAAGAACAATTTGGTAAGAAAACTTTATCTTTCGTTGATTTTGACGATCAGCAATATCAGCTTATTTCTGATGAGCATAATAAGGGTGTTGCATCTGGAACCCCATGGCAAGATGGGCCAATCCCTTTGGAATATGCAATAACAGGATTAGGGCCACATCATGCAGCCTTCCGAGTAGAGGATCGCGCTGTATTGAATGAATGGACTGAACGATTTGAAAGCTTCGGCTTCCATACTTCTGGTTATGTCAATCGTCACTTCTTTGAATCTCTTTATGCACGAGTAGCACCACAGATTTTATTTGAACTTGCCACTGATGGACCAGGATTTATGGGGGATGAGCCTTATGAAACTTTAGGTGAAAAACTTTCATTGCCGCCATTTTTAGAGCCAAAGCGTGCTCAAATTGAAGAACTTGTTCGTCCTATTGATACTGTAAGAAGTACGATAAAGTTCGATAAAGAATATGAGTAATACTAATTCATCCAGTAGCTAAAATATATTGCTTACTGGATGGATTTACATAACTGCATTGGGGGTTTAAAAATGGAATTTTCCAAACTAATTGATAAGCGTCGTTCAGCCAATAATTTTATGAAGGATGTTAAGATGACTGAAGAAGACATACGCCCTATTTTAGAGGACGTTAAACTTGCTCCATCGGCTTTTAACTTACAACACGCTAACTATATCGTTGTGTTGGATGAGGAGATGAAGGAAAAAGTAAGAGAGGCGGCATTTGGTCAATATAAAGTACATTCAGCATCTGGAGTGATTCTAGTACTAGGTGATAAAGAGGCTTATAAAAATACGGCTAACCTCACTCAGGGGATGGTGGATTTAGGAATAATTACAACTAGTGAATTAGAGGAGATTGTAGCAGAGAATACTAAATTTTATGAAGACCGTGGCGAGGATTTTATGAAGGACGAAGCGATTCGTAATGCTTCATTATCAGCAATGTTATTTATGCTTGCTGCAAAAAATCGCGGTTGGGACACTTGCCCAATGATTGGGTTCGATAATCAGAAAATGCGTGCGCTTTTTAATGTGCCAGAAACACATGAAATTGCACTTATGATTACAATAGGTAAGGAAAAAGAAAGCAGCCGTCGCTTACGTGGTTATCGTAAGCCGGTTGAAGAATTTGCCATTTATTATTAATGTGGTATAAAATAGAATTGCTATACAAATACTAAGAATAATAGACATTTTAGGAGGAAACAACATCGTGAAAGTAGTAGCCATCGTAGGTAGTATCCGAAAAGAATCTTATAATATGCAGTTAGCAAAATTTATTCAAAAACAGTATACAGAGAAATTTGAGCTTGAGGTATTAAGCTTAAACGAGTTACCAATGTATAATCAAGATATTGAGAATGATGCACCACAAGCCGTGCTTGATTTTAAAGCAAAAGTAAAAGCGGCAGATGCAGTGCTTTGGGTGACACCAGAATATAATGGGACTGTACCAGGGGTTATGGTTAATGCAATTGACTGGTTATCTCGTGTAGACAAAGTAATGATTGGAAAACCATCTATTATTATGGGTGCATCGATGGGGAACCTTGGTACTGTTAAGGCACAATTACATTTGAGAGATATTTTATTCTCCCCAGGTATTAATTCACCATTACTTAGTGGAAATGATGTTTATATTGGTGCGGTGCACACGAAATTTGATGCAGAAGGTAATCTGACAGATGAAGGTACTGTAAAATTCCTTGACGCAGTTATCGACAACTTCCTAAACTGGGTAAAAAAATACGTATAATATAATTTAAGTCCTGTAAGTATGAGGTATACTTGCAGGACTTTTTTTACCTATCTGAAACGAATAAAGCTCTGGAACAGCGGATAGTACGTTAAAAGAAATGTTCAATTAAAAATGCTATTCTTCTGCATGAAATCTTCATACTTTAACGTTATACTGTTAACTTAATTCAGCAGATTTTTTCTGTGCAAAAGTGCAGCGACAGCAACAAAGATTACTGTGCGAAAGCGCAGCGACAGCAACAAAGATTACTGTGCGAAAGTGTAGCGACAGCAACAAAGATTTCTGTATTGAAAGTGAAGCGTCAGATACAGAATACTTCAAAGGGTGGAGAGATGATGTATTTTTCCTATTCAGCGAATATATAAACGCATGATAGGATTTTTTGGAAATCTCAAAATGGTGGTTAGCGAATGAAAAAACTTTCACTAAAGCTTGGAATCATTTTTTTTATTACATTATTTTGCATTGAAACATTTATGATGCTTTTTTTACATACTTCTTTAACCAATTCAAGGGTGGAGGAGGAACTAACCAGTCTGCAGGCAAGGGGAAACTCTCATAGAACAATATTAGAGCAAAATTTTGACAAGGAAACCCTAGCCCATATTGTGCTAATGGAGTCAGTAGAAGATACAGAGGTGGTTATTACAAATATAACTGGAACAGTACTAGCGTCTTCACACCCACATCCTGAAATCAAAGATTATATAAGTAAATTAGAGAACACTGTTCCATATAATGGGGAAATACTTCAGCGTAATTGGCAAAAAGAAAGATATATTGCAACCATTAGTCCGATTCAAAAACAGCAGACAACAATTGGTTACGTTTTTATGTTTCAAAATACAGATTCTATCCATGCATTAATGGAGCGCCTAAATAAGCATTTTTTAATTGTTGGATTTGTTTCTGGTCTGGTAACCATTGCAGTCATTATTGTTTTATCTAAAAAATTGGCTCGTCCATTAATTCAGATGAAAGAAGCTACTTTGAAAATGAGTAATGGTGACTTTTCCGTTGTACTTTCTACAAATGGTAGGGATGAATTAAGCGATCTTGCCATTGCAATCCAGCATTTATCGGAAGATTTAAATCATTTAAGACAAGATCGAAAAGATTTTTTATCAAACATTGCCCATGAGCTTAGAACACCCTTAACTTTTATAAAAGGCTATGCAGATGTTCTCTATAAACGTAGTTTGACGGAGCAAGATCGACAAAAATACTTAGGTATTATTATAGAAGAAACTAATCGACTCTCTCTTTTAATAAAGGACTTATTTGATTTAGCTAAAATGGACGAAAACTCTTTTATGATTGAAAAGGAGTGTCTTCAATTGAATACGTTTTTAGCAAATATTGAGGAAAAGTTGAGTCCTGCCTTTCAAGAAAAACACCTGTACTTTAATGTTCATTGTGAGGAAGAGTTAACCTTAATGGCCGATGCAGCAAGGCTCGAACAAATATTAATGAATCTCCTCAATAATGCTTTATCATATTGTGCATCAGGTGATGCTATCTCCGTTTTGGCAATGAGACAGGATGATTTAGTAACTATAATCGTTAAAGATACTGGAAAGGGAATTCCCAAAAAGGATTTACCCCATATTTTTGAACGATTTTATCGTGTTGAAAAATCCCGTAGTCGTGCATTAGGGGGCGTTGGACTTGGGCTTTCAATTGTAAAAGAACTTGTTCAGGCACATGGAGGAGAAATAACAGCCCAGAGTAAAGAGAATAAAGGGACAACTTTTATTTTAACGTTTAAAGGAGTCGAAACGTATGAAAACAATACTGCTCATTGATGATGAACCCAGGATGTTAGACTTGCTTAAGCTTTATTTAGAGCCTGTCTTTATATGTAAGGCAATGGTATCCGTTCAAGAGGCTCTGATCTATTTAGAAGAAAATCATGTAGATTTGGTACTTTTAGATATTATGATGCCAGTGATGGATGGCTGGCAGGCTTGTAATGAAATAAGGAAGTTTTGGGATGTTCCTATCATTATGCTAACAGCAAAAGGGGAGCATACTGATATGGTAAAAGGTCTAAATCTTGGGGCAGATGATTACATTCTGAAGCCCTTCGATGAAGACGTGTTACTTGCACGTATTAATGCTGTCCTAAGAAGGGCAAAAATTGATGAAAATATTGTGTTGTTTGAGGGATTACGTTTAGATAAGGAATCCTTTGAAGTGTGTTTTCGACAGATGGAAATATCTTTAACACCTAAAGAATTTGGGATGCTAGCCTTATTTTTAGCGCATCAAAATAAGGTGTTTACTAGAGAGCATCTTATTAGTACTGTTTGGGGATATAATGATTCGATTGAAGATCGAACAGTTGATTCCCATGTACGTAATTTACGAGAGAAACTGCGGAAAAGCGGTTTTCCTGCTGGTAATTATTTACAAACTGTTTGGGGGATTGGCTATAAATGGCTCAAGCCAGTAGGAAAAAATGCTTTAGATATCAGGAGCTAGAAGAACCTCTGCTAGAACTCTACAGAGGTTCAAAAGTCTATTCTGCTTTCAATTCATCCTCAGTTACCCATTTATGATTTTTTACAGACTCTCCATTTGTAGTAGCGGTGTAATCAATCATATAAACAGTCGTTTGGATAGCCTTATCAATGCGAACAGTCGCATTTTCCATGCCCTTCATATGAGATGCATTCGTCTTGACCTCAGTGCCAGGAGCTAATGGTGCCAAGTCTGAATCTATCAATTCCTCATGAATAATCCACTTATGATTTTCGACACGCTCGCCACCTGTAACTGGCTCATAGGAGACAATATATGCTGTGGTATCATATGCGCCTACAATTTTCGCCTTTGCTCTTTCCATACCTTCCATATGTCCATCGGTAATAATAGCTGAGCTTCCTACTGGAAATTTAGGATTTACTGCAGTTTTCAACGCTACTGGCACATCACCAGAGCTAGAGTGGTCCATTGTGGAATGATCCATCTTTGTATTCTGCCTATCGTCATTTTTCGTTCCTGATTCTGTTTCTGTCTTGTCAGAGCATGCTGATAACGCTAGTAAAGCAATTACTGTTAGGAAACTAATTAACCATCTTCTTTTTATCTTCATATTTATTCCTCCTTACTATTTACGCTTAATGTAGCAAATAAATATGCAGAAATAATGGACCCGTTATAAGAAAAAACGCCATTTTTTTAGATTGGCGTTTTTCAGGATTCAACTATTTTACTGGTATTATTTTTAATATCTTTTGTAGACGATGCGCAAAAATACCCGCAAAGACCGCTAAAATAATATCCTTTGGCAAAGGTGGCATCATCCAAAGCCAGGCCATCTTATAATTGAAAGCATCTGGAGCGCTAGCCCATAGTTTATAAGCAAAATACATCCAATTTGTCCCTAGTAAATAATTAATAGCTGTAGCAATTACGGCTGCAACAATATAGCTTTTCCTTGTTCCGCTGCGCTCAACAATCAGTCCTGCGATAAATGCAGCTAAAATAAATGTGACAATAAAGCCAAAAGTAGGGCTTAAGATTTGTCCAAAGCCGCCGCCAAAACGTGCAAATACAGGTGCACCAGCTAAACCAATACACATATATACCGTACAAGCAAGTGCTCCCTTTCTACTGCCAAGAACTAGTCCAGCTAAAATAGCAAAGAAAGTTTGTAATGTGATTGGGACTCCTCCCACAGACATGAAAGGGACAATGGAAGTAATATTTGCACCAATCATCATTAATGTTGAAAATAATCCAATATAAGCAATATCTACTGTTCTTAATCTATGATGAGAGTGTTCTGCAACTGTTGCCATAATTTCACCTCTATCTATTAAAGTTATTAATAGTGTATGAAAATAAATTATTTGTGTCAACTTTATGTTTATTTTAAGTTAACGCAATTTTGTTTTCACAGCTAAAGTTTATAATTTCCGGTTATTTATAGACTAACTATTAAAATGTATGATAGAATCGTCATAATTTTAATAGTTTGGATACTAATGGTGTGACATCAAATACAAAGTGTCACTTAAAAGGGAAGTTGGTGAAAGTCCGACGCTGTCCCGCAACTGTAACGAGGAGTTTTATGATGATTTTGCCACTGTTTTAGGATGGGAAGGCAATCATAAAACGGTGATTCGAAGCCAGGAGACCTGCCATTTAGTGATATTTGTAATGCCCACGAGGATGAACGCATTTACGGACAATAGAAGGAAATCTTTCTACTTTGTTGAATCTAGGGTATTTCTATGCATATTATGCATGAAATACTCTTTTTTATTGCTTCATGTCTACTATGATTGATTAGGAGTTTTATACATATGAATAAAAAATTTATACTATTATCACTGACTCTTCTTCTGGTACTAATCATTTCTATGACTTTGGCTGTTATGGTTGGATCTGTTTCTATTACACCTCTTTATGTGTGGCAGGTTATCCTGTCCAAAATTCCAATCGTCCAAAATTTAATAGAGCAGGATTGGAGTCGCTCGCAAGAAATTATCATTTGGCAAATACGTGTTCCTCGTGTCTTGCTGGCTGCTATCGTAGGAGCAGGCCTAGCCATCGCTGGGGCAGCTATACAGGCTCTTGTGCGAAACTCCATAGCTGAACCATACATATTAGGAATATCTTCAGGTGCAACAGTTGGTGCTACAGCAGTTATTATTTTAGGTGCATTTTCATTTCTAGGTATTTTCGCTCTTTCTGTATCTGCATTTTTAGGCTCACTTCTTGCCATATTGTTAGTGTTCTTCCTTGCACGTGTCGGAGGAAGAATCTCTGTTTTTAGACTTTTACTTGCGGGAATGGCAGTATCGTTTATTTTATCTGCTGTATCGAATTTCATGTTAATGATGGCAAAGCAAGATAATGGAATTAAGGCAGTTATGTATTGGATGCTTGGTAGTCTAGCAGGTGCAAAATGGAGCAATATAATCATTCCAGCAGCTATATTTATCTTCGTGTTTGCCTTATTGTGGCTCCATTATCGTAATTTAAATTTATTATTGCTTGGAGAAGGGGCTGCAGTTACATTAGGTGTCAATATCCAACAATTTCGTTTGCAGCTTATCCTGCTAGTATCTTTATTAACGGGCGTACTTGTTGCAGTAAGTGGCTCCATTGGATTTGTCGGCTTAATTATTCCGCATATTGTCCGCATAATTGTAGGTTCCAACTATAAATATGTAATACCAATTAGTGCTCTATTGGGAGGGATTTTTTTAGTTTGGGCAGATGCATTTGCTCGAATTTTAATAGCCCCTGAAGAAATGCCGATTGGGATTATTACTGCCTTTTGTGGAGGACCATTTTTCATTTGGCTACTACGCCGTAATAATTATTCTTTCGGTGAAGGAGATTAAATCTATGACATTAGAAGCGAAGCAGGTATCCTATTCTATTCATGATCAACGTATATTACATGAAGTTAGTATTCAGATAAAGGAAAAGCAATTTGTTGGGCTAATTGGTCCTAACGGTAGCGGGAAGTCAACCTTATTAAAGAATATGTATCGTCTATTAAAACCCGAAAATGGTACAGTCTTGTTAAATGAGCAGGATATTTTTAAGCAATCAAGTAAAACCATTGCTCGAAATTTGGCGGTAGTAAGTCAAGAAACACCGGTTTTATTTGACTTTACGGTACATGATTTAGTAAGTATGGGAAGAACACCTCACAAAAAACTATTGGAGCTTGATCAAGAACGAGATTTTCAAATTGTGAAGGCTGCATTAAATCAAACAGGTATCGCACATTTGGAAAAACGTAACTTCAGCTCTCTATCAGGTGGAGAAAAAAAACGAGTGATGGTTGCACGTGCACTTGCTCAGCAAGCAAAGATACTTATTTTAGATGAGCCAACAAATCATTTAGATATACAGCATCAATTACAGTTAATGGATTTAATTCAAACCCTACATTTAACAGTAGTTGCTGCTTTGCATGACTTAAACATTGCAGCTATGTATTGCGATCAAATTTATGTTTTACAAAAAGGTCAGATTGTTTGCTCTGGTACACCTGAAGTAGTACTTACACCAACGCTATTACAAGATGTATTTGGTGTTTATGCTGATATACAAACTCATCCTCTTACAGGTAAGCCTTATTTAACGTATGTATCTGAGCAATATACGAAGAAAATATTTAAATATTGATAGTTTGAAAAAGGCGTATCTTTATTGCGGATACGCCATGTTATTTATCGAAGGATAGGACCATTGTTAATGGATGACAGTGCTTCATTTACTGCAAAAATTTTACCGCGAATATTTGTTATTCCAAAGCTTGTTAGGCGGGCAGAGTGCATGGCTAAATATTTTTCAGCACTTTCTTGCGTTTCGAATAAATACACCCCGCCAGCTTCTTTAGCTAACTCGTCCTCAGTCCAAATTTTCCATATAACGCCTTCTTCATCATTAATACTATGTGCTAGATCTTTGAATCCTTCAGACATCTCTGTACCAAAAGGGCCTTCCATAGTAAAGTCAACCTGTAACAAATACACCATTCTTAAATCCTCCTTTTCACTAAGCTGTTTATTTTAAATCATTATATAAAAAATCTACCGAAGAAGTACAGGAGCATAACAAATTAAGATACAGCTTTTAAGCCTGCTACACCAATGATAATGGCAACGATACTAATCAGACGAGTAAGGTTTTTGGATTCACCGAAAAATATAATATTTACAAGGACAGCACCAACAGTTCCAATACCAATCCACACAACATAGGCGATGCTTAACTGTAAATAGTTGAAGGAGGCATATAATAGTGCAAAGGACGACCCAAACCCACCCACATATATAAATAAATTACGAAGCGTTTTTTTCTGACTATAGAAGCGTAAGCCTACCACACCGATAATTTCTGATATTGAAGCTAATAAAACAAGTAACCAGCCCATTAGGCATTCGCTCCTTTCTTGTTATCACTATCTCTAGCAGGGTTATCGGCTAATTTAAGCCCAATGACTCCTAATACTAAAATAAATATAAAAATCGCTTTAATAGTGTTAAACTCTCCTTCAAAAATAAAAATGTCCATTAATGTGGTACCAATTGTTCCTGCCCCGGCAAAAATCGCATAAACTGTGCCAGTAGGCAGGTTTTCACATGCTTTCGATAAGAAATGGAAGTCCATAGCGATTAAGGCTACGATAATAATCCAATGCCACCATGAATGTGCAACATTAAAGCCAAAAATCCAAAATAATTCAAATAAACTTGTTAGTCCAACATACAGCCAATCTTTTTTCATAGTTACGTTTCCTTTCGTTTAATAATATTTATGACTGACATTCAGTCATTTTTAGTGTGAAAAAGAACGCCACTTATGTGTGACGTAAGCCGAGTGCATGATGCAAAAAGTCGAGGAGTTCATGTTTTTGTAGTCTGATGGTTTCTTCTTCACTGTCATCATACAAGTAAATTTGCTCAGCTGCTGATTCTACTAACCCAATAATAAGTTTTGAAGATCGTGTAGTATTTAAAGAAGGGCGAATTATTTCTTGCTGTTGAGCTTTATATAAGAAATCATTCATCCATTCGTAATAGGGTGCATAAATATTTTCCCATTCTTTCATATGTTCAGTTTGAGTAATACCAGCGTAGATAAGGGCAAATACATCTCGATAATCTTCAGTTAGTGAAAAAACAATATCGACAACTTTTTCAAGCTGCTTTGCAAAAGGTTCCTGTATGGAAATACCTTCATTAATGGCAGCAATTATTTTTTCAACCATAACTTTCGCAATAGCTGGCATAACTGAAAGTCGTGATGGGAAATAAAGATAAAATGTTCCTTGTGCGATACCTGCAGCCTTGACGATATCGGAAACTTTGGTTTTTTCAATTCCCTTTTCTCGAAAAACTTCAATTGCAGCTTGAATAATTTTCTCTTCCTTTGACATGTAATCCCTCGCTTTTGACCTGCTTAATTAATATGTTACAAAATAACTGAAGTGAAGTCAAAAGAAATGACTGATAATCAGTCATTTTCATCTGGATTCAACGAATCTTTACTGTGCGAAAGCGAAGCGACAGCAACAAATCTTTACTGTGCGAAAGTGCAGCATCAGGTACAGAATACTTTCGGACGCAATTACACTTCGACGTAATTGATATGCATAAATATCACTTTCTCAGGGAACTTTATGAATGAAAGGATTTGATGATAATGGAAGAGATTAAGTTTGCACAATTAAATCAACAGCAGCTTGAAAAAATTAATGAACTGGAAAAGAAAATTGACGTGACATTAGTCGCGTATGATTCATCTTCAATTCCGTCGCAGGGCTCGGGTGCCTTTGAGACAAATAATAGCACGCATAACAATCATCCATCATAATGAACAAAGAGATCCCTTGCAGCAATGTGAGGTTTTTCTTTTTTATCTCAATTCAACAGATCTTTATTGTGCGAAAGCGAAGCGACAGCAACAGATCTTTATTGTGCGAAAGCGAAGCGACAGCAACAGATCTTTATTGTGCGAAAGCGAAGCGACAGCAACAGATTTTTATTGTGCGAAAGCGAAGCGACAGCAACAGATTTTTATTGTGCGAAAGCGAAGCGACAGCAACAGTAACACACGACTGGGTGACCAACATCTTGTTGGCATAAAGCCCTCCGATGGGTGTCATGAATTTTGAAGAAAATAAAGGGAGTGAAATTTAATAATGAAAGAGTTCTATGCCGATTTACATATTCATATTGGACGTACTTTTAATGGACGTGCTGTCAAAATTACGGGCAGTAAAACGTTAACATTAGCAAATATTTTAGAGACTGCTAGTGCAAGAAAGGGGCTAGATATTATTGGGATTATCGATTGTCATTCCCCAGAAGTAATAGAAGAGATGGCATTAATGATAGAACAAGGCTTACTCAAGGAACTGGAACAAGGGGGACTACGCTATCAGAAAACGACCCTGATTCCAGGCAGTGAAATAGAGATTTATGATGAGAATTGCTTAGGACCAATCCATGTACTTGCCTATTTTCCAACACTTAGCCTGATGAGAGAGTTTTCAATTTGGATGTCAAATCATATGAAAAATATCCATTTAAGCTCTCAGCGAATATATTGCGAGGCACGAATGCTACAACAAAAAGTTTGTGAATTAAGGGGGCTTTTTATTCCTGCACATGTATTTACACCATTTAAAAGTCTGTTTGGTAAAGGTGTACAACGAAGTTTAACAGAAGTTTTTGATCCACAGCTTATAGACGCCATTGAACTAGGATTAAGCTCTGATACCTGCATGGTGAGTAATATTAAAGAGCTTCAAGCCTATCCATTTGTCAGTAATTCTGATGCACACTCTCTTGGGAAAATCGCTAGGGAGTATCAAAAATTACGATTATCTGATGCCAATTTTTCTGAATTGAAATTGGCACTGGAAGAGCAGAAAGGGCGAGCAATAACAGCAAGTTATGGCCTAAATCCTTTACTTGGTAAATACCATCAAACCGTCTGTGCAAAGTGTGGGGAACAGTTAAGCATTATGACGACTGTCTGCCCTAAATGTAACGGTACTCAAATCATAAAAGGAGTTGCTTTACGTATTCAGGAGTTATCAGAACAGTTTGTCAATAAACGTGATCGACCACCCTATATTCATCAAGTTCCATTAGATTTTATTCCAGGATTAGGACCAAGAATGATGGATCGATTAGTACATGCCTTTGGTACGGAGATGAATATTTTACATTGCGTCTCACTAGACCAGCTTGAGCAAATTGTTCCACAAAAAATTGCGAAGATGATTGATTTAGCAAGGAAAGGTCAATTAGTAATTGAAGTTGGCGGAGGGGGTATTTACGGAAAGATTCAATCTGAATAAAAAGCCAAAAAAATGCATGCTCTTATTTAACCCATTTTTAACCTTCATCTATTAAAATAGTAATCAGTAGATGTTGAAGGAGTGAGAGTATGAAATTTTCAAAGAAATTTCAATTTTTAGCTAGTAGTGTACTAGCATTACAGTTAGTGGTGCCAATAGGTGCAAATGCTGAAGAACAGAGAGATCTTATTGCACCAAGTTGGGTGACTCAGGCGGATTATGTAGCACTAGGGGATTCACTGGCTCATGGCATGAATGAAGTGGGAATTATCGGATTAGGGTATGCCGATTTTGTTGCACAGGCTTTGCAGAAAGAGGGCCTCATTACTTCATATAATAAGGGCTTTGCTTATACAGGTTATACTACGAAAAACGTATTGGAGGATTTACAAAATGATGTCGAGAAGCCAGTGGTTGGCTTTGGCTATCCGAATGAACAGGTAAAGCTTCGTACGTCTATTAAAGAGGCAGAGATTATTACTTTAACGGCAGGCGCTAATGATTTAATACCAATTTTAAAGGAATCTCAAGCTACGGGTATTAATGCAACAGCAATTCTAAAGGCTTCACAAGATGCAGTCACAAATATAACTGCTATTTTAGCAGAAATTAAAAAGCTAAATCCGAACGCACAGGTTTATGTGATGGGCTATTATAATTCCTTCCCGTACTATAGTGAGGATCTACAAAAACAATTTAAACTATTACTAGCTGCAGTAAATACTACAATAAAAACAACTGTTGAAAAGGCAGGAGGCGTATTTGTCCCAACATATGACATTGTGGCAAAGGATGTGCCAAGCCATTTACCAAATCCAGAAAATATACATTTAAGTGAAGCTGGCTATATGGCAGTCGCAAATGAGGCATTTTTACCAGCGATTAAAGCAAGCTCATTATGGGATGTATCAAAAGTGATCGGTACAACTATTCAAAATAGTACAACCGTGCAAGTAAATTGGCAGAAGGCTACTGACAATGTAGGTGTGCAAAGCTACAAAGTTTATGTAAATGGTGAGTTAACAGCTACGCAAAATGCTGAGACAACGACAATTACGTTAGAACATTTAACGGATCATGCATCATATACTGTCGCTGTAAAAGCAGTGGATGCTGCAGGCAATCAAAGCGTACAAAGTCCAACTATAACTTTTTCATTGGGGGAAACTTTAAGCTTTACTGATATAGAGAATCACTGGGCAAAGGATTTTATTCAGAAAATAGCTGAAGTAGGGATTATGAAAGGCTATGTAGATGGAACGTTTAGACCTGAACAGAATGTAACTCGTGCACAGGCTGCTGCTATGCTTGTCAGAAGCTTAGGCTTAACAACACAACAACAGGCGCCATTTACGGATATTTCAGGCTATGATGCAAAAACGCAGTCTGAAATTTCAGCTGCCTATGCAAATGGGCTTATAAAGGGAACAGATGGTAAATTTAACCCTGGCCAGCCAATTACTCGTGCTCAGCTAGCATTAATGATTAACCGAGCCTATGAACTTCAACAAAAGAAGCCATATGTAGTGAAAGGAAATATGCCATTTACGGATATTGCTGTCTACAATGAAGAAACTAAGCGTGCAATTACTATGCTATATGAGCTTGGCATTGTTACAGGCAGTGAAGGCAAATTTTTACCGGAAGCCTCAACAAAGCGTAGCCATGCGGCAAAAATATTTGTTAATTTTAGTGATTTATTTTGATTCAGTAGTATAATTCCACTTCTATAGGTGGCGAGATGAATATCGTTTTTTCCTATCCAGCGAGCCAACAATCGCCCGCTGAATAAAGATAAAGCCCCCACAGCAGTGTGTTTGGAAAAATCCAGACGCAATCATGCTGAGGGGTAATGGATTAAAAAAGTAAAATAACTTATAGAAGGTAGAGGTCGTAACTTGACCTCTACTTTTTGACGTTTTTAGTCATAACCAAGTATAGTTTTTATATATTACTTTTCACACAACTGATAGAAAGTAATTGGGCAAAAGGAGAATGGGATGCTGTCATTTATTTTATCGACGAAGAGATTAATAACTGGATTGTGGAGATCATTTAAGCGTCCACAGTTTCTATCTTTGTTTACAACACTTTTTTTAATCATTCTTTCTGGAACATTGTTTTATAAAGGGACAGAAGGATGGTACTGGCTTGATGCCTTGTATTTTTCGGTGGTTAGTTTAATTCCAACAGGAGTTGAAACAGGACTGTACCCAACTAGTGATTTTTCTAAAATTTTTACAATGATTTATTTAATAGCTGGTACCGGGGTTATGTTCATCATGCTATTAATGGTTGGACGATCAGTAGTCGATTTTACAATTGATGAAGACAAAAAGAAGCAGATAAAAAGACATTTTTAAAATGAACATGAGGTTGGGACAAAAGTAATTCAGCCAACAAAAATACCGAACTATCCAATAAAACGCTTATGAAGTGTTTTAGAATAGTTCGGTTTTTCTATTTATCGTGTTTTGTAAATTTAGAGATTATTCGAATTTATGAAGGAACCATTTAGTTATGTCCTAGCTTCTAACTTTTAGTTATTTACGATAATCTAGCAATAATGCCTTCCTCATCATCTAATACAAGCTCGATACCAGTTGAAAATGGATCACCATGCAGGGCATCTTTAATCCATACACGTAAAGCACCGATCATTGCTGCTGTATTGAATAACTCTATCTGTCCATTTACTTCGACTTCAGCACCAAAGCCAGTATCATCATCGTAGGTTAGCTCTACAAGCACTTCTTCTGGGCGAATATTTTTATAATATGCCTGTGATAAGCAAATAGCATTTATAATATCTTGTTCATTAATTATTTGTGCCATTGTGCTTCCTCTTTACGCTTCTTATCTTTGAACATATTAATAATTTTTACAACAAGCATAATGATAACAGCAATTGCTGCTACGTTAATTAATAAACCTAAAATATTGCCTAATAAACCTAAACCACTAAAGAGACTACCAAATAATAAGCCAGCTAAACCACCTAGCATTAGACCTTTCATAAGACCACCAGAGAAGAAGCCGCCTTTTTTTGTAGTAGTATCTTTTTTGTTTGTTGATGTTGTATTGTTTTTA
Organism: Lysinibacillus sp. B2A1; assembly: GCA_002973635.1. Classification (GTDB taxonomy): domain Bacteria; phylum Bacillota; class Bacilli; order Bacillales_A; family Planococcaceae; genus Lysinibacillus. The sequence goes on along the minus strand of CP027224.1, from coordinate 4,906,372 downwards.
TTTGTTGTTGCATTATTTTGATCTTTAGTTTTATCCTGAGACTTTTGGATATTTGAGCTATTATTATTGTTTGTGAAGCCTTTTTTCCCTGACTTATAGGATTTAGCTTCGGCAGTTGGTGTATCAGAAATAAACATTGTTGCCCCAACAGTGGCAAACATCAGTGTCGCTACAAAAATAGCGGCAAGAATTTTTTTCATTACTTATATTCCTCCAATATAATTTTTAATTTTGTCATAAACTAATTCATACTAGTAATTTTACATGAACGCTCTCAAAAAATAAAATAATCGCTGTCATGAATTTAGGAATAACCACAAATTTGAACAAGAAGTGTCAGTTGAAAGGGTGTAAAGACTATAGAAAGGAGTGAGACGATGATGCAAACAATGGTGCTACTAATGGCAATTTTCCTACTATTATATACGACGGAAAAAAGACGCTTTTCCAATGCAGTAGTACTGGGGTTATTAGGTTTATATATTTTAAGAACAATCATTATTCAATATCCTCTATTGCTACCAGACAATCAGGGAATTGTCTCGGAGATGGGGATCATCATTTTACTGGGTAGTTTTCCAGGTATTATGTTTATTTTATCAATTGCGATGTTTTTTAATAGCAAGGTTTTGCTTGAAAAAGAAGGACGTAAAGTACGTAATTTATTAGTAGCAGTTTTTGGATTGAGTTTTTTTATCATGATGATATGGTATGTATTTGTGATTTTTATGAATACCGAAAATGAGATTTGGCATATACTTTTTTTCTATGCGTTTTTGATTTTTGGTTATACAATGTTTTTATACACAAGTGTAATGGCATATGCAACGATTTATCATTTTACACCTATTCGCTATGAACCAAACTATATTATTGCACTAGGATCAGGACTAATTGGTGATAAAGTACCGCCGCTTTTAGCTAGTCGTTTAGACGAGGCAGTAAGGCAATATAAAAAATATGGTGAGCAACCTTACATTATCGTCTCGGGCGGTCAGGGAACAGATGAAAAAGTATCAGAAGCCTATGCCATGAAAAACTATATTGTTGAAATACATCAAATACCTGCTCAAAAGATAATGATGGAAGATCAATCAATAAATACCAAACAAAATATGGCATTTTCAAAGGCGATTATGGATAGACATACACAAGGTAAAAATTATCGATCTTTATTTGTAACGAATAATTTCCATGTATTCCGTGCCAGTATATATGCCCGAAAGTCAAAGCTTGATGCACAAGGAGTTGGTTCAAAGACTGCCTTTTATTATGTTCCAAATGTTTTTACTCGAGAGTTTATCGGTTTATTAGAGATGTATAAATGGGCTCATATATCTGTTTTTTTATTTATCACATTACTCATAGGATTAATACTAAGAGCGTATGTGTAATCAATTTTAAACTGTCTTCCATATAATATTGGCAAGGCGGTTTTTTTATAATGCAAGGGGGGAAACGAATGTATGGACAATTTTTAGCTGAACGAAATAAAGAGCGAATTGAATCCTTATTGCTGCTCACGCAAACTCAAGGTACATGGTTTGCACAAAATATCAAATTGCTAACATTTGAAGAAGTGCCATTAACAGCATTGCATAAAATGGTGTATCAAGTTGTGCATGGGCTTCTAAAAAAAAATCAACAACGCCATTTACAAATTGTTCATCCAGAGCAGACACAATCAATACAGGAAAATGTCTTAACGCTTTTAGCTGAGTATGATGATTTACTGCGTGAAGCGATTCCACTCCCTATATATATTTTAATTTGGCAAATTTCCTCACTCGAGAAATTAGCCAATTGTATTGAGGTTGTAGACGATGTAATCGATGTATTGGAATGGTATTTTATCAATCAAGATGAGCAGTTTGAAGCATTTGATGAAGAAGATTTAGATCATGAGGTCATTATTGATTTATATAAAGAAGCAATAGAAGAACAAGATGTAGAAGCACAATTCCAGCTTGGGGAATACTATAGTGCTAGCGATAGTTCCTGTTTTCAGCCTGAAAAATCTTTAAAGTGGTTAGAATTAGCCGCATCGCAGGATCATGCTGATGCGCAATATGCACTTGGTAATTTTTATTTTGAAGGCATAGGTGTACAGGAAAATTATTGTAGAGCTTTTTCGTTGTATGAGGCAGCAGCAAACCAAGGTCATCCTGATGCAGCGAATAACTTGGCAGATATGTATTTTAACGGTGAAGGTGTATCAGAAAATATGATACTTGCGAAGAAATGGTTTGACTTCGCTGCCAAGCAAGGTGTTGCAGAAGCAATGTTTACTCTTGGAATTATTTACGAGCAAGGTTTAGGCGTCGATATTGATGAGGAGCACGCATACTTCTATTATAAAAAATCTGCCGAAGCAGGCTATGTTGAAGCTCAATATAGACTTGGAGGAATCTGTTTTGAAGGGCGATTAGGTCAACTGCGAGATGTAAATCGTGGATTATATTGGTATGAAAGAGCTGCAGAGCAATATCATGTTGATGCATTTTATGATTTAGGATTTATTTGGAGTCAAGGTTTAACCGGTATACGTAATATCGAGAAAGGAATTCATTGGTTTAAACAAGCTGCTCTTCAAGGAGATTCAGAGGCAAAATTACAGCTTGGGCATCTTTATAATAATGGAGAGGGTATACCTAGAAATATGAAAGAAGCAATTAAATGGTACGGACTGGCTGCAGAGGCAGGAATAGAAGAGGCGACTGTTTTGCTGAATGAATTAAAAGGAATGTAAATTTTTCGTAAAAATTTTATAGTCATTTAGTTTCGATTATAGCTTCCGTTTTTATGAGTATAAAGAATGGTGTTAGTTGTTTTATTTAGGTATATAATAATACATGAAACTAACGGTAAAAATATTAATATAGTGAAGGGATAATAAAGACAAAGGGAAAATAAACAAAAAATAAGCAAAAGAAACATTAGTTGATGCAATTTAGCTGCCAAAAGATATTGTGGTAGCTTTTTTACTGCATTTAGTCAATAGTTCGGCTATAGGGACTTTTTATACAATTAATGGTAAAAAATGTATACCTTGAAATTGACAGCTATTTATAAAATGTATAAGGTATATGAGTGATTTTGAAAAGAGCAGTTCATGCTACGGCAAAATGCTTTTTAGCAACTAAAGAGAAATTAATCTAAGGTACTTATAAACCTATTTTCTTACATTTTGTAATATATATTTTTGTAAACGGAATTGGAATTTCTCAGCTTTGCAAAAGTACACGTGAAAGAGGGAAAATGTGTGATTTTTCAAAAACAGAGAAAGACAGCAATGATAGACCTTCAGCAATATGTTGTAAAAATGGATGTTTCTAATTGCGAGTCAATGATCAAGCAAATAGAGATGCTAAATTTAACAAAGCAGGATTTACAATATTTAAAAGCCTTTCAGCCATTTGTGGTAGACAATATTAATAACATAGTAGATAGATTTTATAGAATGATAGGAACGGAGCATGGTTTAGTAAGTATTATTAATAATCACAGTTCTGTAGAAAAATTAAAAATCACGCTGGGGCGCCATATAATTGAAATGTTTAATGGCATAATTGATGATGAATTTTATCAGAGACGTACTAATATTGCCAAAGTACATGTTCATATTGGTTTAAGAACACAATGGTATATTTGCGCTTTCCAAGATTTGTCATTATCATTCGTTGGCTTAGTGGAAGAGTGCATTCATCATCCCAAAGATCAATTTAATACAATACGGGCCATCTCTAAAATTTCAAACTTTGAGCAGCAATTAGTATTAGAAGCCTTTGAAAATACTGTTGAGCAGCACAAAGAGAATATGGAACGGAAAAAGGAAGCAGTGGAGAAGGAAATCGTAGCGTCTACAGAAAGTCTTGCTTCAATATCCCATGAAACAAATATCTCATTTCATCGAATAAGCAAGCAATCCGATGAAATTAAACAGTTTGCCAAAAACTCACTTTTAGTGTCGGCGATGGCTGAGAAGCAGGCATTAGAGGGGCGAGAACGAATAAAGAGTCAATCACAAAATATGTGTAATATTATTGAGTTGCTGAAGGATATAACTGAGAATATTGAACAGTTGACTGGTATGTCAAAAGAAATGGAATCAATTATGAGTGTAGTTACCACTATTGCCAACCAGACCAATTTGTTAGCTTTAAACGCAGCTATAGAAGCAGCCCGTGCTGGAGAAGCGGGTAAAGGCTTTAATATAGTTGCAGATGAGGTTCGAAAACTATCAATTCAAACAAAAGATTCTGTAACATCAGTAGCCATGTTGTTACAAAAAACAAATGAACGGACAGATAAGTTAACACACTCTCTTAATAATATTCAAGAAGAGGTCATATCTGGCAAGGAAAATATGGTTCAAACAGAAGGGCAATTTACGAAGATATTAGAATCAATGACAGAAGCAAAAGAACAGAATGATAGTATGGAAAAAGAAGTATTAACAATAGCAGAGATTCTTAATGAGCTGGGAGTTGCCTTTGAAGAAGTAACAAATTCAGCCGAGAAATTAGCAAATGTTGCCCAACACTTAAATTAATTCACGGCAAGGATATTTTTATTGGGGCAAATGAAAATCTACAGCCTGTAAACACTATAACAAGCATCAATATGTGTAATTTAATGGTTCGTGAGGTAATATATAGGTTGTGTAATGTAACAAGCAGATGTCCGAGATTGTAAGGTTAAAAGTATTTTTTCGTTTCATCATGGAAAGATACATACTTTAGTCATAGAAATGGAGCTATCCTAACCACTGGATAGCTCCATTTCATGTTGTTGAAATACTATTAAGTCAATGAAATCAAGGTGACAAATTAAAAAGTATAGCCCTTTTTCAAAAAGAGAGGTTGATTTCCGTTCCGACTGAGTGCTTTCCTGGGGGCGTCCGATGAGCCGCTTCACTCGCTCCAGGGTCTCATCTGTGACGCTGAATCCCCGAGGAGTCACTCAGTCTACACTCCAATCAACCATTGCACATAGTATTTTCTTCTGGCATTTCCACAAATGTATAGTGATAAATTTGAAGTCTTAGCCATCACTATATTTTTCAATGTGAAAACAGATCGACAGCAATAAGTGGCTTTATGAAAAGTGACAAATTGGTGCTATCCATATAATGCAGGACAACAACTATAGAATTGTGTCACTATTCTATCCATTTAATGATGGTGAGTAACATACTTTTACTTTACTTTTGAGGAAGAAAAAAATTTAAAGTTCTACACTTTTGCTGATTGGAGTGTAAGGCTACTCGACTCCGTGGGATAGCGAGACAGACGAGAAACTGAGGCCAACACGATGTTGGTCACGAAGGCGTAGTCATAGGACGTGACGCACTTAGCCTTCGTTCCTCCAGCGCAGGAAGCGGCTCGTCGCTCGCCCACAGGAAGCCTTGCTCTGCGCGAAAGCGAAGCGTCAGCGACAAAGCGAGTAGCCTGGAACGGAAATCACCTTCATTTTGACTAAATATTCACAAAGAGTCCTTGACTATTTGATTTTTCAACACTATGAAATGGAGCTATCCTAACCACTGGGTAGCTCCATTTTTGCTAAATTTGTAAAGGGTTTAGCGTAATTTTCAATAAAAAGAGTTTATACTAAAGGAAGACAACAAAAATTAGGGGCGGTTAATATGGAAACAGTGGTTGTATTAGGCGGCGGTATTACGGGTTTATGTACGATGCATTATTTGCAGCGTCAAGTGAAGGAGAAAAATTTAGATGTAAAGCTTGTGCTTGTTGAAAAAAATACATATCTAGGGGGTAAGTTACACTCTGATTACGAACAGGGATTCATTATGGAAACAGGGGCAGATTCGATTGTAGCTCGTCATAAAGGTGTTATGGAGCTTGTTGAAGAGCTTAATTTTGAGCAGGATTTGGTATATAACGAAACTGGGATTTCCTATATATACACAAATAATGAGCTCCATGCCATTCCGGCAGATTCGACGTTCGGTATTCCAATGAGCTTACACTCTCTGGAAGAAAGTACACTTGTATCCGAAGAAGGTAAAAAAGTAGCGTTAAAGGATTTGACAATGCCAAATGTGGGCTTTACAAAGGACAGCTCTATTGGAGAATTTTTAACGTATTATTTAGGAGAGGAGCTTGTCCAAAACCAAATAGCGCCAGTACTTGCAGGAGTGTATTCAGGAGATTTACATCAACTATCGATTGCTTCCACTTTACCTTATTTAATTGATTATAAAAATGAGTATGGAAGTATCATTAAAGGTTTTGATGCAAATCGAGAACAATTTGTAAAAGCTGCTAATAAAAAGTTTATTTCGTTTAAAAATGGTTTATCGTCTTTAATTGATCGTCTTGAAGAAATGTTAACTGATGTAGAAATTTTAAAGGGAATTACCACTACTAGTGTCAACAAGCAGGAAAATCACTACCGAGTTACTTTGGCAAATGATACGATCATTGATGCAGATCATGTTGTTTTAGCATTACCTAATGAAGCTGTACAGAGCCTATTAACGGATGAAACATTGAACCGTTATTTTGAACAGTTCAATACTGCCTCAGCCATTACAATGTATTTAGGATTTGATATACCTGATAATAGATTACCAGCTGATGGAACAGGCTTTATTGTGTCACATAATTCGGATGTAATCTGTAATGCAGCGACATGGACAAGCCGCAAGTGGAAGCATACTTCAGCAAATGAGCAATTACTTGTTCGAATCTTCTATAAAAGCATTAACCCTGCGTATGAGAAATTACTTATGATGACAGATGAAGAATTAACAGTTGTTGCCCTGGAGGATGTAAGAAAAAGCTTGGGGATTGAAGAAAAACCAAATGTCGTAAATGTGAGTAGATGGATTGATCAAATGCCAAAGTATGATTTAGCGCATCGTGAGGCATTACAGGGTTTATTACAAGAGCTCGAAACAAATTATCCGAATTTATCCATTGCGGGCTGCTCTTATTTTGGTGTAGGTATAGGTGCTTGTATTCAAAACGGTAAAAAAATTGGGGAGAATATTGCTGAAAAACTCTCTTAATTGCAGAATATAAGACAAAAAATTATATTTTTCGTTTGAAATATCCTTTGTTACGTGAAATAGTCTTGACTCAAACGTTTGTTAACGATATGATTCTTTTAATTATTTAAAAAATTCATACTAAATTCTTATCAAGAGAAGCTGAGGGACTGGCCCTATGATGCTTCAGCAACCAACTTTTGTCAGGTGCTAAATCCAGAAGACCCTATGGTCAAAGATGAGAAGGAACAACAATTACGAAACGTAAAAGCCTTCTTTGTGTTAAAGAAGGCTTTTTTATTATAGAAAAATAGGAAGAGGGGCTAGTTTTATGGGATTGCTTGAAAAGTTAAAAACGCATGTTCTGACAGCAGATGGTGCAATTGGTACGGTATTATACGGTTATGGCTTGGAGTACTGTCATGAGGAAATGAATGTTCAAAGACCAGAATTAATTGAAAAGATTCATAGAGAGTACATCGCGGCTGGAGCCGATATTATTCAAACAAATACTTATGGAGCGAATGCCATAAAATTAGCACGCTATGGATTAGAATCGCGTGTTCAACAGTTTAATGAAGCTGCTATTACGATTGCAAAGCGAGCTGCTGCAGATGGAGGCCAATTTGTTTTGGGAACTATTGGAGGAATTCGAGGCATCCGAAAAAGCGATGCAACGTTAGAAGAAATTTTAGCGACCGTGGAAGAGCAAGCAACTGTCTTACTTGCTGGGAATCCAGATGGACTTTTACTCGAAACCTATTATGATTTTGAAGAATTAACAGCAACATTAAAGATGCTTCGAGCAAAAACCAAGTTGCCAATAATTGCACAAGTTTCAATGCATGAACCGGGAGTATTGCAAAATGGAAAGAGTTTAAATTACGCTCTACATGAGCTTGAGGCACTTGGCGCTGATATCGTAGGTGTTAACTGTCGTTTAGGTCCATTCCATACGATTCAAGCATTTGAAGGTGTAGAACTTCCTGAAAAGGCATTTATGTCAGCATATCCAAATGCATCTCTTCTAGACTTAGAAGATGGTCGGGTTGTTTATGAGTCTGAGACAGACTATTTTGGTCGAGCAGCCGTAGCACTTCGAGATCAAGGTGTACGTTTAATAGGAGGGTGCTGTGGTACGACGCCAAAGCATATTGCTGCAGCGAAAAAATACTTAGAGGAATTATCTCCGGTAGAAGAAAAATTAGCGAAGCCTGAAAAAGTAGAGATTGTACGTGAGGCAGAACCATCAAGATTTGAGCCTCTGCATTTAAAAGTAAAACGTCAACGCTCGGTTATTGTTGAGTTGGATACACCGAGACATTTAGAAATCGATGGCTTTATTAAAGGTGCTAAAAAATTATATGAAGCAGGCGCAGATGTGGTTATGATGGCAGATAATTCGCTCGCGTCTCCAAGAATAAGTAATGTGGCAATGGGCGCATTGTTGAAAGAAACACATGGGGTACGTCCGTTAACACATATTACATGCCGAGATCGTAATTTAATTGGCCTGCAATCCCATTTAATGGGCTTAAATGCACTAGGGATTCATGATATATTAGCGGTGACTGGAGATCCAACAAAGGTTGGCGATTTCCCAGGGGCAACAAGTGTTTATGACGTATCATCAATGGAGCTGATCCAATTAATCAAACAGTTAAATGAAGGTGTATCATTTTCAGGGAAGCCGCTGCGTCAAAAGGCGAATTTCTCTGTAGCCGCTGCGTTCAATCCGAATGTACGTGTATTAGACCGAGCTGTATCTCGATTAGAAAAGAAAATTGAGCATGGAGCAGATTATTTTATTTCACAACCTGTCTATACAAAGGAAAAAATTATAGAAATTTATGAGGCAACAAAGCATTTAGAAGCACCAATCTATATAGGGATTATGCCAGTAACGAGCTATAAAAGTGCGGAGTTCTTACATCATGAAGTACCAGGCATTAAATTATCTGAAGAAGCCTTAGCACGTATGAAGGCTTGTGGCGAGGATAAGGAGCGCGCAACGCTTGAGGGAATTGCAATTGCTAAGGAATTAGTAGAGGTAGCTGCACAATATTTCAATGGTATTTATCTTATTACACCATTCCTACGCTATGATATGACACTAGAACTAATGAAATTTATTGAGCAATTGGATGAACAAAAAAAAGGGGTAAGTATAAATGGCTAAGCATTTGATTGAAGAGCAACTAGAGAAACGAATTTTAATTCTTGATGGCGCAATGGGGACAATGCTACAGAATGAAAACTTATCAGCTGAGGATTTCGGTGGCGAGGAATATGATGGCTGTAATGAAAATCTTGTACTAACTAGACCGGATGTGCTTGAAAAGGTTCATAGAAAATATTTAGAGGCTGGGGCAGATATTATTTGTACAAATACATTTGGAGGCACTCCTCTTGTATTAAATGAATATGATCTGGGGGCGAAGGCAGAGGAAATCAATAAGCGTGCTGTAGAAATAGCACGTAAGGCAGTGGATGATTTTTCTACCTCTGATTGGCCGCGTTTTGTAGCAGGAGCGATGGGGCCTACTACAAAAACCTTATCAGTGACAGGTGGAATTACCTTTGATGAGCTAGAAGAAAACTTCTATGTACAGGCAAAGGCATTAATTGAAGCTGGAGCAGATGTATTGTTGCTAGAAACCAGCCAGGATATGCTCAATGTTAAGGCAGGTACTTTAGGAGTATCTCGCGCATTTGAAGTGACTGGCAAAGAGCTGCCTGTGATGATATCAGGAACAATTGAACCGATGGGAACGACACTTGCAGGACAATCCATTGATGCATTCTATATTTCTATCGAGCATATTAAACCACTATCTGTAGGTTTGAACTGTGCGACAGGTCCAGAATTTATGACGGATCATATTCGTTCATTAGCAGAGCTTTCAACGGGGTATATAAGCTGTTACCCAAATGCAGGCTTACCGGACGAGGAGGGCTGCTACCATGAATCACCAGAGTCACTGTCACAAAAGCTAAAAGGCTTTGCTGAAAAGGGATGGTTGAACATTGTAGGAGGCTGCTGTGGAACAACACCAGCACATATTGCTGCCATTCGTGAGGTATTAAAAGAGGAAACACCACGCCAATTACCAGAGACAACACATGGTCATGTAGTGTCAGGTATCGAGCCATTAGTGTATGACGATTCTATGCGTCCATTATTTATTGGAGAACGTACAAATGTAATTGGTTCTCGTAAGTTTAAAAATCTAATTATTGATGGGAAATTTGAGGAAGCTGCAGAAATTGCTCGTGCACAAGTCAAGAATGGTGCCCATGTTATTGATATTTGTTTAGCGAATCCTGATCGCGATGAACTAGCCGATATTCGAGGCTTTATGCAGGAGGTTGTGAAAAAAGTAAAGGTACCTCTTGTTATTGACTCAACTGATGAAAAGGTTATCGAAGAAGCACTTAAATTTTCGCAAGGGAAAGCTATTATCAACTCTATCAATTTAGAGGATGGGGAAGAGCGCTTTGATGCTGTGTTACCTCTTGTGAAAAAATATGGTGCCTCCTTGGTTGTTGGAACGATAGATGAGCAAGGCATGGCGGTTGATCGACAGCGCAAGCTAGAAATTGCTGAACGTTCCTATAACTTGTTAACAGAAAAATGGGGACTTGCACCAGAAGATATAATCTTTGACCCATTAATGTTCCCAGTAGGTACAGGAGATGAGCAATATATTGGCTCTGCTCTAGAAACAATCGAGGGAATTCGACTCATCAAAGAAAAAATGCCACGTACATTAACGGTTCTTGGTGTCAGCAATATCTCATTTGGATTACCGCCTGTTGGTCGTGAGGTATTAAATGCAGTTTATCTCTATCATTGTACACAGGCAGGCTTAGATTATGCCATTGTGAATACTGAAAAACTAGAGCGCTACGCTTCCATTCCAGAAGAGGAAATTAAGCTTGCAAATGATTTATTGTTTAATACGAATGATGAGACACTAGCCGTATTCACTGATTTTTATCGTGATAAAAAGAAAGAAAAAACAGAGGCTGATATTCCTAAAACAGTCGAAGGTCGCTTAGCTTACTATATTTTAGAGGGGACAAAAGAAGGTCTGATTGAGGATCTGGAGGCTGCTCGTGAAATATTTGAAGCACCTCTTGATATTATTAACGGACCATTGATGGCTGGAATGGCTGAGGTCGGTCGATTATTTAATAATAATCAGCTTATCGTTGCGGAAGTATTACAATCTGCTGGTGTTATGAAGGCTGCTGTTGCTCACTTGGAGCAATTTATGGAGAAAAATGAAGAGAGTGCTGGCAAAGGGAAAATGGTGCTCGCAACTGTCAAAGGCGATGTACATGATATTGGAAAAAACCTAGTTGATATTATTTTAAGCAATAACGGCTATAAGGTGGTTGACCTTGGCATAAAAGTCACACCTGCTCAATTAATTGAAGCAGTTCGAAAAGAGAAACCGGACTTTATCGGGCTTTCAGGCTTACTTGTAAAATCAGCACAGCAAATGGTAATTACTGCTCAGGATTTTAAAGAAGCGGGTATTGATGTACCAATTCTAGTAGGTGGAGCAGCATTATCCCGACGTTTTACAGAAACTAAGATTGCGGATGAGTATGATGGACCTGTCATCTATTCAAAGGATGCGATGCAAGGATTAGAGCAGGCAAATCTTTTAATGGGTTCAGAAACACGTGCTGATTTCCTAGCTGAAATTGAGGAGTCCCGTAAAAAACGTTTAGAAGCAGATGAGAAACGAGCAGCTCGCCCTGCAAAAGAAATATCCATAAAACCTGCTCGTACAGTAAAGGAAGCATCTGTATTTTTACCAGCCGATTTAAGACGACATGTGAAGAAGGAATATGCTGTATCGCATTTATATCCTTATGTAAATATGCGTACTTTACTTGGTCACCACTTGGGCTTGAAGGGGCAAGTGCAACAATTGCTTGATGCGGGAGATGCAAGAGCAACAGAATTAAAGGATTTAGTGGACGATTATTTAAAAAGGGACTTGTTAAAACCGTCTGGAATGTATCAATTTTTCCCTGCACAGGCAGATGGAGATGATGTAATTGTCTATGATCCAGCTGACAATAAAACAGAAATTGAGCGTTTTACCTTCCCGCGTCAGCAAGTAGAACCATTTTTATGCCTTGCTGATTTCCTAAAAACGGTTGAGAGTGGAGAGATGGACTATATTGCCCTAATGGTTGTTACAGCAGGACAGGGGGTAATGGCAAAGGCGCGTGAACTAAAGGAGGATGGGAAATTCCTTGAAAGCCATGCATTACAATCTACAGCACTAGAATTAGCAGAGGGCTTTGCAGAAAGAATGCATCAGGAAATTCGTGACCAATGGGGCTTCCCAGATGCCACAGACTTTACAATGCGTGACCGTTTTGCTGCCAAATATCAAGGACAACGCTTCTCATTCGGCTATCCTGCATGTCCAAATTTAGAAGATCAGGAGAAGTTGTTTGGCTTATTAAAACCGGAGGATATAGGTGTTCATTTAACTGAAGGCTTTATGATGGAACCGGAGGCTTCTGTTTCTGCGATTGTCTTTGCGCATCCAGATGCTCGTTATTTTAATGTGTAATTTTACTTCTTTCAGCAGAAAATCATCGCAAACTGATCTGCATCACGCAGACCTAAGCACAAAATCAATTCTGGACGCAATTATGCCGAAGCATAATTGATAGTAAGAAATTTATGAAATATAAAAGTACAGATTAGCAAGCTGTCATAATTGATTGAAGGATGTGAACATTGATGATACGCTTCATGGAGGAAAAAGATATAGCTGAGGTTTTAGACATCTACAACGATATTATTTTAACGAGTAAGGCTGTTTATCGTTACGAAACGCAATCGTTAGAGGAGAAAATACAATGGTTTAAGGACCAACAGGCTTCTGATAATCCTCTCCTTGTCTTTGACGAGAATGGTGTAGTAGCAGGCTTTGCTACATATAGTCAGTTCCGTCCTTATCCTGGTTATAAGCATACGATGGAGCACTCTGTGTATGTGCATAAGGATCATTATCAAAAGGGAATTGCTACTAAGCTAATGTATCAGCTTATTCAAATTGCAGAAGAGCAGGGTGTGAAAACACTTGTAGCAGGTATTGATGGTGAAAATATTGGCAGTATTAAAGCCCATGAAAAATTAGGCTTTGAGTATGCAGGTACAATAAAAAATGCAGGCTATAAATTTGAACAATGGCTGGATTTGGTGTTTTATCAGCTTCATTTATCTGGACCTAAATAAAAGGATATGACAAATGTCATATCCTTTTTATGATGTTTGCGTCTGTTGCTAGTTTATGTTCATGTTTTATGATGAGGTCATAAGAAAAAAGGAAAAGAGGGAGTAAAACAATGGCAACAGATAAAGAAAAAACAAAAAAACTGCGCCAAGATGTAGCGCCATTTGCGAAATCAGATACAGCTAAAAGTATTTTTCAAATTATCAATACGATTGTACCGTTAATTGCACTATGGATTGCCGGATATATGGTAGTAGATATTTCACCGTGGTTAACAGCTGGATTAAGTGTTATCTCTGCTGGGTTTGTCGTAAGGGCATTTATAATTTTCCACGACTGTACACACGGTTCATTTTTCAAAAGTAAAAAGGCAAACGACGGTGTTGGTTTTTTAACTGGAGTGTTAACATCATTCCCATATGAAAAATGGAAACGTGAGCATACAATTCACCACGCAACTAGTTCGAACTTAGACAAGCGTGGGATCGGCGATATTGATATGATGACAGTAGAGGAATATTTACAGGCTTCTAAAGGTCAACGATTGTGGTACCGTTTTTATCGTAATCCATTTGTTATGTTTGGATTAGGTCCATTATATATGGTATTAGTATTAAACCGTTTTAATCGTAAGGATGCAAAACAGAAGGAACGTCTAAATACTCATGTAACAAATGTTGTGATTGCAGGACTTTGTGCAACTTTAATCTACACGATGGGTTGGCAAGCATTTTTACTAGTACAGGGTGTAACATTATTCATTGCTGGATCTCTAGGAATTTGGTTATTCTATATTCAACATACGTATGAAGATTCTTATTTTGAACATGATTCGGAATGGGATTACGTAAAGGCTGCTGTTGAAGGAAGCTCGTATTACAAATTGCCAAAGCTATTACAATGGGTTACAGGGAATATTGGTTTCCACCATGTCCACCATTTAGCTCCGCGTGTACCGAACTATAATCTTGAAAAAGCACATAATGAAACACCACCATTGCATACTGCAACAACGATTACATTGCGTACAAGCTTAGAATCATTGCGCTATAAATTATATGATGAAGATCAAGGAAAGTTTATATCGTTTAAAGACGTTAATGAAATCATTAAGCGAAAAGCAAAAGGCAGTATCGCTGCTTAGTAGAAATTTTAGCCATCTCTTCTGAAGGGATGGCTGTTTTACTTAAATAGTGCTATCAATATCATGACAAGCTTAGGAAAGCCATGTACAGGCATAAAATTAATTTTCTTGTTATAATAAGGGAAAAGTAGGAAAGAGCGTGAGATTATGTTGAGGAAATGGCATAGTATTATTCCGAATAGTCCAATGCTCAGTATATATTTATGGATTATTTTTTGTTTCCTACCGTTTTTCTTTATTTTTAGAAAATCTTCTTATTTAGAAATATCAATAGGGATTACTTTTTTAATGCTATATTTTATTTTCTATCGATTTTCTATGAATTCGAAAAATGGCCTTGTTTATATGTGGATTAGCTTTGAAATGGTCATTAATATCGTGATGACAATACTGTATGGCTATGTGTATTTATCAATTTTCACAGCTTTCTTCATTGGTAATCTTCGTAGACCAGTTGGCTTCTATATTATGTATGGGTTACATATTGGCTTTACAGTTATTTCTACAGGTGCTGGTTTCTTTGTGGAGCTGCACTTATTTTTATCACAACTGCCGTTTGTTGTGTTAACGATTTTAGCGGTTGTACTTCTTCCGCTAACGATTTATTCAAAAAATAAACGTGAAAATTTAGAGGGTCAGCTAGAAACGGCCAATGAGCGAATTGCTGAGTTAATTGTTTTTGAGGAACGACAACGTATTGCCCGGGATTTACATGATACACTGGGTCAAAAATTATCCATGATTGGCTTGAAAAGTGACCTGGCTTCAAGACTAATTGAACGAGATCCGCAACAGGCTTTAATAGAGATTAAAGACATTCGTCAAACAGCTAGTATTGCATTGAAAGAGGTCCGTGAATTAGTTTCTGATATGAGAACAACAAAATTTGAGGATGAGCTTATGCGCATTTCTCAAATTTTGAGGGCTGCCGAAATGGAATTTATTTTTGATGGAGATAAAGAGACATTACAAGTGCCGCCACTTGTAGAAAATGTTTTATCCATGTGTTTAAAAGAGGCAGTAAATAATGTTATCAAGCACAGCGGCGCTACCAAATGTGAAATTGCATTTCATCAAAACTTTAAAGAGGTGTATTTGGTAGTTCGTGATAATGGACAAGGAATTACGAAAAAGCAAGCATGGAAGACAGGTAATGGATTAAACGGAATGCGTGAACGTTTAGAATTTATAAACGGCTCCTTTAAGATTGAAAGTGAGGAGGGCACCACATTAACGGTGTCGATTCCAGTGGCAATTACGCATCAGAAGGTCAAGGAAAACCTGAAGAACATATAGAAAAGAGGCTTGTGACATGATCCGAATTGTAATTGCTGAAGATCAGGGTATGCTATTAGGCGCACTTCGCTCTTTACTTAGTATGGAGGATGATATGGAGGTCGTCGGCTTAGCCAAAAATGGGGAGGAAGCATTGGCACTTGTAGCTGAACATCAACCTGATATTTGTATTATGGATATTGAGATGCCAGTGAAAACTGGACTTGACGCTGCAGAAGAAATGCATAGCTCTGGATTTGATTGTAAAGTAATTATATTAACAACATTTGCAAGACCAGGTTATTTTGAGCGTGCTAGAAAGGCTAGTGTCCGAGGGTATCTGCTAAAGGATAGCCCTATAGAGGAATTGGTCAATACCATCCGTATCATTATGGATGGTAAAAGAATTTACGCACCTGAACTAGTCGATTTTGTCTATGAGGACGATAGTGAAAATCCTTTAACTGAGCGTGAAAGTCAGGTATTGACACTTGTTGCAGAGGGCAAGACTACCAAAGAGATTGCTGCCGAATTATTTTTATCAGCAGGAACTGTCCGCAATTATATATCAACTATTTTAGAAAAATTAAATGTTGGCAATCGAATTGAAGCGATCGCACGCTTTAAGGAAAAAGGTTGGAATAAATAACTCCAGTAAAAAACCTTATCGTCTCTTAAAACGATAAGGTTTTTCTATGCTTATTTTTTACGTTTTGTTAAACGTCCAAGAACGAATGCACCTGCTGCTACCGCAAGAACTGTATTCGTTTTTTTCGTAAATACTTGTTTTGTCACAAGATTGAGGTTTTGAGGACGCTCAGCTAAACGGCGCATAAAGTAGCCGTACCAATCTTCGCCAAATGGTACATATACACAGAAGTTATAGCCTTCTTTAGCAAGTTCTTTTTGCATGTCTGTACGGAAACCATAAAGCATCTGGAATTCAAATTTATCTAGTGGAATATTATGGTCAGCTACAAAGCGTTTTACATGTGCAATTACATTATGGTCATGTGTTGCAATGGATGTAAATTTACCATGAAGTAAATGATATTCGATTAACTCAATGAAATTTAAATCAATATCTAATTTATCTTGGAAGGCAACCTCAACAGGCTCCTTATAAGCACCTTTTACGATACGTAAACGATAGTCCTTGAATTTCTCAATATCGTCTTTTGCACGGTAGAAGTATGATTGAATAACAGTACCCACATTATTAAATGTTTTAGAAAGCTCCTCAACCATATCAAATGATGTCTGTAAACGATCATAGTTTTCCATGTCAAAGTTAACGAATATATCATAAGCTGCTGCTTTTTCTACAATTTCGTATAAATTATCGTAGCAAAAATCAACATCGATATCTAATCCTAATTGTGATGGTTTTAACGAAATATGGGCATCAACACTATTTTCATGAATAGCTTCAATAACAGCGAGGATTTGTTCCTTTGCCTTCGTTGCTTCTTCTTCAGTTGAAACAAATTCTCCTAAATTATCCACTGTGCAAGAGATATTATGTGCGTTCAGCTCTTTGATGCTTGCAATTGTTTCCTCAATATTTGTACCAGCTACTACACTTTGTGCTCCTAATTTAAGGCCATATTTTTTTGCAGCACTATTTAATAGTTGGTTTTCAGATAAATGGATGAAAAAATCGCGTAATACCATGGTCATTCTCCTCACTGCTTTTCTTTTTAGTATAACATAATTTATAAAAGTTATATCAATTTCAACATAATCGTTATTTCATTTCAAGTATTTGCATGCGTTCGTTAAAAAGAGCAGGATAGCTTAAAAAGCCTATCATTATGCTTGATAGTGTTGCTGTTGTGAGGAGGGCAAAAATGATTAAGAGTTGAAATTGTACTGCTTGTATAGGATCTGCACCACCGATAATTTGACCACTCATCATACCTGGCAGTTGAACAAGTCCGATGGTTTTTTGACTCTCGATTGTAGGAATCATACTTGCCTTAACAGCATTCATTAGCTGACGATGAATAGCCTGTTTAGGTGTGCCACCAAGTGATAAAATTAATTCTATTTCATCATGATGACTGGTGATCTCAGCAGTAAAACGATTTAAAAAGAGGATGGACAACACCATTGAATTACCAATTAGCATGCCGCTAATGGGAATAATAAATTGTGCAGTTGCTGGAACAATATGAAAGCCAAGTAAAACGCCTTGTGTGACAGTTTCGATGACAATTAAAGTCAGAGCAATTTTCCACGTAATACCTTGAATCCCTTTTCCTTTTTTGCGGGCATTTAATGTTGCCGCTACAATCATTAATGCAACCATAAGGAAAATATAAAGATAGCTTTGGGCATCAAAGACAAATTTTAAAATAAAGCCTACTGCAAGTAGCTGAACAATAGAGCGTATCGTAGCAATGATTGTATCTTTTTCAAGTCCAAGCTTTAATGTTTTTGATAGCAACAGAGGGATTAAAACAAAAATTAATGTCAGGGATAGTGTTGTAAACGTCATACATTCGCCCCCTGTACAAACTCTGCTACACGTGGATTTACAGGGGTTTTCAGTAGGGAGCTTTTTCCTGTTTCAATAAGCTCACCATCCATCATAACCCATGTGAAGTGCCCAATTGTTAGTGCCTGCTGTAAATTATGTGTAATCCAAATCATTGTGACATTGTATTTTTTGTTAATGGTGGCAATGAGTGACTCAATGTCCTGGACAGATTGACGGTCCAATGCAGAGGTGATTTCGTCTAATAATAAAATGGAGGACTGATTAATAAGCGTTCTCGCAATAGAGACTTTTTGTCGTTGTCCACCTGATAACCCATTTGTAGAGCGCTGTAGAAAGCTTTGATCCAGTCCGACATCTTGTAAATATTGAATGGCTTCTTCTTTTTTAAGCTTTTTTCCTTGTAATGAACGAGGAAGTGCGAGATTTTCAAACACAGTCCCGTTAATCATAGGTGCTGCCTGAAGGGCAATGCCGACATGTTTTCTTAAAGCAGTTGGCTCGTATGTAGAAATAGGTTGATTATCAATTAATATTTGACCATCTGTAGGTGATAATAAGCCATTACATAATTTTAGTAGAGTTGTTTTGCCAGCACCGGATGGACCGACCAAAGTGGTGATTTTTCCTTTAGGGAATGACCCAGTAATCGATTTTAAGATAGTCTTGTCATTTGCAGAAAAGCTGATCTGTTGAAGGTGAATAGAAGGCTCGTATAACATATCCATACAGTTGAAACTCCTTTATACTAATAGGTACAATAACTGTATCATGAAATGAATGTAGGCTACAGCTATTTAACATTGTATAGTCTGTAGGTAATAATTATGAAATGTAAGGGGAATAGGGGAATGGACGTATTATATGTAGATACATTAACATATGCACAAGGCAATATGTATATCGTTGCCTCGGATGAAGGGCTTGTATATATTGGAACACCAAATGCACCATTTGAGGAGGTTGAAGTATGGGCCAAAAAGCCATTTAAAGGCTACCGTTTTGAAGAGAATAAAGCAAAATTACAGCCGTATGTTAAGCAATTCACGGATTATTTTAATAAAGAGCTTACAGAATTTGATTTGCCGATACATGTCAAAGGAACCCCGTTTCAGCTAGCTGTATGGGATGCGCTAATGGAGCTACCATACGGTGCAACGGCTTCATACTCAGATATCGCACACCGCATCGGTAATCCAAAGGCGGTAAGAGCAGTAGGCGGTGCAATAGGAGCTAATCCAATATTAGCAATTATTCCATGTCATCGTGTGATTGGAAAAAATGGTAAGCTAACAGGTTTTCGTAGTGGATTGGCAATGAAGGAGTTTTTACTTGAAATAGAGAGAGGCTTGAAGAACAAACAAGTGCTTTGATAATACAGGATTTACTCCAACAAAGTCTTATGATTTAGTGCATGAATAAACGCCCTGACCATAGAAATGAGCGAAATATCCAAAGGAATAATCAGTAAGTCTCCATAGGATTGTTAATTCTAGGGAAAAATCTGCATGCCACTTATAGGATGTCATGCAGATTTTTGTAATATCAACAAAGCTTTATCGACACTAGACATGTTCTTCTTGAACATTAGTTTGTGCTTTACCGAAATGTGTTAAACGATGTGCGAATGTTTCACCTTTAACGGCAGAGCCTTTGAAAATATCCTGGTATTCATAGGCTGGTGTACCATGTTCAATGACATCCAGACCAGCGATTTCTTCCTCAGCAGTAACACGTAATGGTACAAATGCTTTAATAATAAATAAACCAATTGTTACGGAAACACTAACCCAGGCAATGGTAGCGATAATCCCAATTGCTTGCACACCTAGAAGGCTGATACCACCACCATAAAATAATCCTTGACCATTAATATCAAACAGGCCAACTGCAAGAGTACCCCAAATACCACAGATACCATGTACAGCAATGGCACCAACAGGGTCATCAACTTTTAATCTCCATTCGATGAAACGTACACCTTCCACTAGTAATGGAGCTGCAATTATGCCAATAATGATAGAACCAATAATACTAACATTCGCTGCACCAGCAGTAATGCCTACAAGACCTGCTAAGGCGCCATTTAATGTCAGAGAGCCGTCGATATGACCATATCGAAACTTCGTATAGAAAGCAGTTGCGACAACTCCAGCAGCGGCTGAAAAAAATGTATTAGCAATAACGCTAGGCACTAGTTCAGGATCAGCTGCTAATGTAGAAGCACCATTAAAGCCAAACCAACCGAACCAAAGTAAGAATACACCTAGAGAGCCTAAAGGAATACTATGTCCTGTAATGACATTAACACGACCATTCTCGTATTTACCAAGTCGTGGTCCGATCATCGCCGCTGCTACAAATGCTGCTACAGCCCCTGTTAAGTGAACTACTGTAGAGCCTGCGAAATCAATAAATCCAAGATCAGTTAACCAGCCCTGACCACTCCATACCCAATGACCAACAATTGGGTAAACTACTAATGTCATGAGTATAATAATGCCGATATAAGCAAAAATATTTGTACGCTCAGCCACTGCACCAGATAAAATTGTAGCGCCTGTTGCTGCGAACATTGTTTGGAAGATAAAGAAGGAAAGATCATCTACACCTTTTAAAGCAAAGCCACTTGTACCGAATAAACCTCCAGCAGTATCACCAAACATAATGGCGTATCCACATAAAAAATAAATAATACCGCCAAGTGAAATCGTAAGAAAATTTTTCATAATAATATTGACCGCATTTTTAGAACGTGTAAAGCCAGCCTCAACCATTGCAAATCCAGCATGCATAAAGAATACTAAAATTGTACCTAGCATCACCCAAACTAAATTTACCGATAATAGAACCGCATCCATATATAATTCCCCCTTATTCTACGGCAATTGAGCCGACTTCTTTAGTACGGATCCGAATTGCCTGTTCTACTGGATAAATGAAAATTTTACCGTCACCAACTTTACCAGTTGCAGCATCTCGTAACAGTACTTCCACAATAGAATCAACTTTTTCGTCATCAACAATCATTTCTAATTTCAGCTTTGGTAAAAATTCAATTTCATACGTGTTGCCACGGAATAAACCAGTGCGACCTAGCTGACGTCCACAGCCTGCAATTTCGGAAACACTTAGCCCTGCAATTCCTTCCTGTGCAAGTCCGTCCCTAACGGTGCCGAAAACTTCAGGACGAATAATTGCTTCGATTTTTTTCATTGAAACCAGCTCCTTGCGTTAATTTAATTTACATGTTAAAACGACCTTAAAAACTACGCAATTGTTTTTTTGATAATCATGTTATGTTTTATGACATAATGTATTTCGTTTATCGTAATATATTTAGCAAAATGTTTTTATAAGGGGAATGTAAGCGGTACTAAAATATATGTCTAAAATGTGTCGAGTTCTAAATTTTCTGATTATTTATGTGAGGAAATGTAACATATAAACAGAAGAATGCAAAACGCAAGAATTTGGGTATATAGTGTATACTAGGACTAATTATCAAAGCGGAAGAAGGGGTTTCTTGTGAGATCAAACTATACAGATGATAGCTTAGCGCTACACACAGATTTATACCAAATCAATATGGCAGAATCGTATTGGGCGGATGGTATACATAATAGAAAAGCGGTTTTTGAATTATATTTCAGAAAATTACCATTTGGCAATGGGTATGCCATTTTTGCTGGATTAGAAAGAATGCTTGATTATTTACGCAATTTTCGTTTCAGCGATTCAGATATTACCTATTTACGAGAAGAGGTAGGCTATAAAGACGACTTTATTGATTATCTGAAAAATATTCGATTCACAGGAAATATGTACTCGATGGTGGAGGGTGAGCTTGTTTTCGCAAATGAACCAATCGTCCGCATTGAAGCACCGTTAGTAGAAGCACAGCTAATTGAGACAGCCCTTCTTAATATTGTGAATTACCAAACATTAATTGCGACAAAGGCTAGTCGTATTAAGCAAATCATCAAAAATGAAGCAGCGATGGAGTTTGGCACAAGACGTGCTCAGGAGATGGATGCGGCTATTTGGGGAACGAGGGCTGCATTTATTGGTGGCTTTGCCTCCACAAGTAATGTTCGGGCAGGGAAACTCTTTCATATACCAGTGTCAGGTACTCATGCCCATGCACTTGTTCAAGCCTATAAAAATGATTACGATGCATTCCATGCGTATGCGAAACGCCATCGAGATTGTGTATTCCTTGTGGATACTTACAATACGTTAAAATCAGGTGTACCAACTGCAATTAAAGTAGCTAAAGAGCTTGGGGATAAAATTAATTTTATTGGAATTCGTTTAGATAGCGGCGATATAGCATTTTTGTCAAAAGAAGCGCGTCGAATGCTAGATGAAGCAGGTTTCCACAAAGCCAAAATTATTGTATCCAATGATTTAGATGAATACACCATTTTAAACTTAAAGGCACAAGGTGCACAAGTGGATGTGTGGGGGATTGGTACAAAGCTTATTACAGCTTACGATCAACCTGCTTTAGGGGCTGTCTATAAAATGGTTGCTATAGAAAATGTTGAGGGTCAATTAGAAGATACAATTAAAATTTCTGCGAATGCTGAAAAAGTGTCGACGCCAGGTCTTAAAAATGTTTATAGAATTATTGATCGAAAGAATGGAAAGGCAGAGGGAGATTATATTACGATGCAGGATGAAAATCCTCAAGCAGAAGAACGAATAAAAATGTTCCATCCTGTTCATACATTTGTTTCAAAATTTGTTACAAACTTTGAAGCAAAAAACTTACATCAACATGTGATTAAAAATGGTGCCATTCATTATCAAAATCCAACATTGGAAGAAATGCGTGATTATGCTATGGATAATTTAGAACTGTTATGGGATGAATATAAGCGTGCCATGAACCCTGAGGAGTATCCTGTCGATTTAAGTCAAAAATGTTGGGACAATAAAATGCGCAATATTGAAGAAGTGCGTGAAATGGTCAATCGATTATAAGAAAGGAGTGAAAAATAAATGACTTTACAGCAGCAAATCATTCAGGAATTACGAGTGAAGCCTACTATAGATGTACAGGAGGAAATTCGCAAATCCATCGATTTTTTAAAGAACTACGCTCGTCGATATAGTTTTGTAAAAGGGTTTGTTCTCGGAATATCTGGTGGCCAGGATTCTACATTAACAGGAAAGTTAGCGCAGCTTGCGGTGGATGAGTTAAATGCAGAGTCAAAAGAAACGATATATTCTTTTTATGCTATTCGCTTACCATATGGCGTTCAGGCTGATGAAAAGGATTGTCAGGATGCCATCGATTATATTAAACCAACAAAAACCTTAACAGTGAATATTAAAGGCGCTGTCGATGCAAGTGTTCAAGCATTATCGGATGCAGGAATTAAGGTAAGTGATTTTGTGAAGGGAAATGAAAAGGCACGTGAGCGAATGAAGGCGCAATATGCTATAGCTGCTATGAATAATGCTGTCGTATTAGGAACAGACCATGCCGCTGAAGCCATTACAGGTTTTTATACAAAATTTGGAGATGGGGGTGCGGATCTAATGCCCATCTTCCGACTTAACAAACGTCAAGGTAAACAATTACTAGCTGCACTTGATTGCCCGGAGCACTTATATTTAAAAACACCAACTGCCGATTTAGAAGAAAATCGCCCATCCTTGCCAGATGAACTAGCACTTGGTGTAACATATAATCAGATTGATGATTATTTAGAGGGAAAGACTATTCCTGAAGAAGAACGTATTACATTAGAAGGATATTATTTACGTTCTCAGCATAAACGCCATATGCCGATTACAGTATTTGATGATTTTTGGAAGTAATTTTAATAAAGAGAGCTTTATTTAAAGTAGGTTCAACTTTGAATAGAGCTCTTTTTTTATTTAATTTGATTCTGCGTTATTAAGCTTTCGCATAAAATGTCGATATATATACCTATAAAGTTGATAAAAAGTAAGGGAGGGTAATTATTTATGAGGACTTCTAGAGTAAGTGCAACGACTAATAGTACATTTCGTAATGAACAACAGTATCTACATGCAGGGGATATAAGTCATAATTTTGGACAAAATCCAAAGCAACAGTTTAAAAATAGTATGCAAAAAAATAATGATAAGAAGCAAATGAATCGTACGAAACAAGATCATCAGCCGCGATCCAATAAAATAGAGGCTAATTCTTTAGATCATGCATATGATTTACAAATACGTAATGAATTAAATGAAACGGCCGATAAATTAAATCGTCTTAGCAAGCAAAAGAAGCTTCTAAATAGTTACCGTTCTTCTATATAGACACGTATTCAAACTCTCTTCATCTTTCTATAGATGGGGAGAGTTTTTGTATTACAAACGGAAAATAAATATCTTTTATTCAAAATATTTGAAATCAAAACGTTCAATGAATATTCAAGATGATTTTTCCAATTCTTCACAATTTTTTTTTACTTATTTCACAATTGAACTGTAAAGTAATTGGTAGTAACAGAATAAAGAAATTGGGGGAAGCGGTTGTGAAAAAATTATGGTTACCTGTATTTGCAGTATTACTTTTACTTACGGCTTGCGGTACAGAAAAGACAGAGGTTAAGGAAGAAGCATCTAAGCAAGAGGTAGCAGGAAATGAATCGGAAGCAAAGGATAATTCGGTTCAAGTTGCTTCTTTAGTGGATCCACGTTTACAAGAGCCTAAGGAAGATACATTGTGTGAAATGTGTAATATGAAGGTTTATATGAAGGACGAAAAAATGGGAGAGTTCTCTACTCAGGCAATAAAAGAGGATGGAACAATCGCCTTTTATGATGATATAGGCTGTTTATTAAATGCTGAGGTTGCCAACGAGGAAAAAAATGAAAAATTTGTGCGTGACTATATCACAAAGGATTGGGCGAAAGTAGAAGATGTAACTATCGTCAAAACAGACCTGAAATCACCGATGAACTGGGGCTATATTTATTTCATTAACAAGGCTGATGCAGACAAATTTATTGCAGATAATCCAAGTGCACATGTCGAGGAATTACAAAAGATTAAGGATGATGCATTGGAGCGTCGTAAGAAAATGATGGAAGAAAAAGCGAAAAAAGAAGCAAATGGTGAATCAGATTCCATGCATATGGAAGAGATGAATCATGATGATCAAGGACATAATCATTAATATTAAAGGACTAGGGGGATTCCTCTAGTCTTTTCATGCTGAAATGCGAGGAGAGGAACAGTGAAGAAAATAGGTTTTGCATTTTTGTTTTTTTTATTTATGAGCCACACAGTGTACGCTGAATTCGATATACAGAAAGCCATTGATGCAGCATCGCCCGGTGAGGTTATTCATATTCCTACTGGCAGGTATCAAGGTAATTTTATTGTTACAAAGCCACTAACATTACTTGGTGAGGATGGAACGGAATTTATTTCGAAAAATAATGAGCCGACACTACGAATTGAAAATACCGCAACTATTAGTATCAGCAATATAAAATTTTCAGGAAAAAGTAAAGCAATTGTTGCTAGTAATGTTGATGGGCTTGAGCTTAATAATATCCACATTAAAGACACTCATATGGGTGTGCATATTCAACGCTCCACTAACGTCCATATACACGACATTCATGTAACTGGCAGTGAGGGGCACTATGCAAAGAAAGGAAATGGTATTGCCATTTATAAAAGTGATGACATCCTTATAGAAAACAATCATATTGAGCAGATGCAGGATGGAATTTATTTAGAGGAAGTCAAAAGTATTGTTGTTCAACATAACAATGTGACACGGAGTCGTTATGCTACACATTTTATGTATACAAGTGATGCAAAGGCATTTTTTAATAACTATCTTTCTAATGTTACTGGCTTTATGGTCATGATGACCACAGATATCTTTTTAGAAAACAACACCGTTGAGAACCATTCTAATTATAACGGCTACGGTATGTTGTTGTATGACGTGCAGCGGGCTTCAATTGCAAAAAATATCATCAAAAATAATCGAACAGGTCTCGCATTACAAAAAAGTTCGATGATTCAAATTGATACAAATGATTTTCAAATGAATCAAACTGCAGTTGAGGGAACAAAGGTAAGTGACAACACAAAGGCAAGTCATAATAGCTTTACTGGTAATATCCTAACAGCCCGCTCTGATCAGTTTGGTTTTCAGCTAAATGGTAATTATTATGATGATTATACAGGCATTGATATAGAAGGGAATGGGTATGGTGATGTTCCGTATGTGGCAATGTCAAGCTTTGGCCAGTGGATGGTGCGGCAGCCTGTCTACCAATATTTTGTGGCCTCTCCAAGTGTTGTTTTACTAACATCGCTAGATCAGCAAATTAATAAAATGGAATCAAGGGTATTAGTAGACCATACACCGAGATTAGCGATAAATCATGAAATAGAGCATAACAAACTAGATGCTGTACAAACATTTTTAGGTTTACTTTTGCTAGTAGGTAGTTTATGGCTATGGAAAAGAGGGATAACAGAATGAAAAAATGGGTAATGATGATCTTGTTGTACTGCGGTGTACTAGCGGGCTGTAGTGAAAAAACATATGAGCCTCGTGAAATTGTTAGTGAAACGGATGTTTGTAAAATTTGTAATATGAGCATTGTACATAATGCTTATGCTGGTCAAATTGCCTTGAAAAATGGTGATTATGAAATTTTTGATGATATTGGCTGCTTGATGGAATATATAGCTTCAAATGGTGATGAAGAAATTGGAGCAGCCTATATTAAAGATGCCACAAAAAATGAATGGATTGATGTTTTTAGGGCTGTGTATGTGTACAACAAGGAGTATTGGACACCAATGAATTACGGTGTAGTAGCCTTTGACACAAAACAGGCGGCACAGGAGTGGATGACACAAGAGGGAGAGGGAAAAGTGCTTCAATATAAGGATTTACACAATTTTAATTGGGGGATCCATGAGTGATGTATAGTATGCTAATTAAATTAGAATTGAAACAAATGCTTAGAAGTCGATGGATGCAACTTGTGTGTTTGTTATTTACATTCGTTTTTACAGCTATTGTCGTCGTTCAGCAAATGGCACTTCCCGATGTTGAAGGCTTTACACGTCAAACCGCCTCATTTTTAAACGTATTACTATTTTTATTGCCGTTATTTATTCTAACGATTGGCAGTATGAGTGTAGCTGGTGATGTGGAAACTGGTTGGTACTCGTTGTTAAAGACATACCCAATGACCCGTATGCAATACATTACAGGGAAATATATAGCTACTGTACTAGCCTTTTTATTGGTCGTGCTGTTAGCGTTTGGGGTTATCGTGACATTAGGTGGGATTTTAGGCGGTGTGCATTTGCCTGTTATTTTCATCACACTAACGTTGCTATGTATATTTATTTTTGTGTCATTAGCCGTTTTGATTGGTGCGTTTGCTAAAACTAGATTGTATGCACTGTCGTTATCACTTGTTTTTTGGTCCATTTTTTTATTGCTTATTTCTTACGCTTTGATGGCTATAGGAACAGTTGTAGCAGGTCATGTGATGCAAAAGCTTACCATTATTGCGATACATATTAATCCTGTAGAGTGGCTACGTTTTGGCTATTTTATTTTTTCACATCAAGCTAGTGTACTTGGTCCAGCATTTTATAGTGTGACAAAGTTTTACTCATCATCATTAGGCTACACGGTTTATGGAGCTGTAACGTTGCTATGGATTATTTGTCCATTAGCTTGTAGTAGTAGGCTGTTAAAGAAAGGCGGAAGAAAATGATGCTATTAGAAGCAAACAAATTATCACATGTATATGACAATAGGAGAGGGCTTCAGGAAGCTTCTTTTTCCCTACAGACAGGGCGTGTTCTAGCTCTTGTGGGTGGTAATGGTGCTGGTAAGAGTACATTAATTCGCCTGTTAACAGGACAAGAAAAGCAAAAGTCAGGTGAAATCATCTGGCATAAACCGCAAACCATCCGATATATGCCAGATGATGTGGACTTTCCATCTATGTTATCAGCAATAGAAATTTTACAGCTACTTGCCTCTTTCAAGAATGTTGAGAAGGAGGAGCAAGAAAATGTGCTAAGACGTGTTGCGCTATGGGATGTAAGAAAGCAGAGGGTAAAGCAATTCTCGAAAGGGATGCGTCAAAGGCTGAATCTTGCTCAAAGCTTACTTGGCAATGGCTCTTTGCTTATTTTAGATGAGCCAACTAATGGGCTTGATCCTTTTTGGATAGCTGAGCTTAAAAAAATAATGCTTGAGGAAAAAAGCAAAGGTTGTACAGTTATATTTTCCACACATTTACTTGCATTTGCTGAAGAAGTGGCAGACGATGTGTTAGTTCTACATGAGGGTAAAATACTTATCTCAGGAAGTTTAAAGGAAATTCTTTTACAAGAAAATTCATCTTCATTAGAGAATTTATGGTTAAAAAAATTAAATCTGTAACATTTTGATAGGTAATGACGTTCTATGTTAGTGGGTAGACTTGTTTGAAGGGATTCAGACAAGTCTTCTTTACGTGCTAAAGTAATGGATAGATTTTCATATAATTGTTTTACTAGCAATATTTCGTTATGCTTAAGATAAGTTATCGTGCAATTCAAATAATTGTAGGGTGAAATGGGAGGTTTTTTAATTTATGAATTCGCAAATACAAGATGTTTTAGAAAATATAGAGAAAGTAATGATTGGTAAAAGAGATGTTGCTGAGCTTAGTATAGTTGCTTTGCTGGCGAGAGGGCATATTTTACTAGAGGATGTACCGGGTGTTGGTAAAACAATGATGGTGCGAGCGCTAGCAAAGTCGTTTGATGCACAATTTAAAAGAATTCAATTTACACCGGATTTATTGCCATCTGATGTAGTTGGAGTGTCTATTTATAATCCAAAGACAATGGAATTTGAGTTTCGACCTGGCCCGATTATGGGAGATGTCGTACTTGCCGATGAAATTAATCGTACATCACCAAAAACACAATCTGCGTTGCTTGAAGGAATGGAGGAAGCATCTGTCACAATTGATGGGAACACCCTAGCAATCCATCAGCCGTTTTTCGTTATGGCAACGCAAAACCCGATTGAACATGAAGGGACATACCCATTACCAGAGGCACAGCTGGATCGTTTTTTACTAAAGATAAAGATGGGTTATCCTTCTAGAAGAGAAGAGGTAGAGATACTACGTCGAGCAGAAAATGGTAAACCGATTGAAAAAATTAAAGCAGTACTAACAGTTGAGCAATTAAAAGAATTACAGGAACTTGTACAAGGTGTGTATGTTGAAGATTCTGTCAAAAATTACATGGTCGAGTTAGCATCACAGACAAGGGAAAATAGCTATGTACATTTAGGGGTTAGCCCTCGTGCAACGATTGCCCTAATGAAAGCCTCACAAGCCTATGCTTTTATGAAAGGGCGCAGTTATGTTACGCCAGATGATGTCCAATATCTTGTACCATTTGTCTTTAGTCATCGATTAGTATTAAAGCCTGATGCTCGATATGATAACGTAACAGCAGAGGAAATTATTGAGCGTATTATTGCAAAAACACCTGTACCAACAAAGAGGTTCGCGGAGCAATGAAGAAATGGAAAGTATTGATAGAGAAAAGTAAACATTTCTTATTAGTATCTTTGTTAATCATTTTTACATTTTGCTATGCTATGTTTCAGGGGGGCTTTGTTAGCTGGTTTGTATTTTTTGCAGTTAGCCCATTTTTGTTATATGCCTTTATTTCCTTATTAGTAAGAGAAGAAATTTTACTTGTAGAACGTGAAATTGAGCCTTCTCATATTGAAAGTGGGCAATCTGCGAAGGTTACAATTACTGTAGAGAGAAAGACACGCTTCCCATTTGCTTATATGATGATGGAGGAGCTTGTAAATAGTGAATCCCTTGTGCAATCGAAGGTACAAGGAGCAAATGCCGTTATGTTTGTAGGCTTTAGGAAAAGTTTTAGCTGGAGTTATACGCTAGAAAATATGCCTCGTGGTGAGCATCGTTACCTAGGTGTAACTATTGTTTTCAGTGATTTCTTTGGCTGGGCAAAAAAAAGTGTTTCAGCAGAAAAGGAACAAGTGATTTTAATTTATCCAAGGGTCCGTGAAATGAAATATGCCACACTTCAAACAAAATTTGATGCCGGATCAATGATGTCACCATATTCCATCGTTAAAGATACTTCAATGGCTGTGGGGCTACGTGAGTACGTTCCTGGTGATCGTTTTTCGTGGATTCATTGGAAATCATTCGCAAAAACGCAAACACTACAATCAAAAGAATTTGAGGATCGTCAATCACAGGAGCTGATGTTAGTGCTCCATGCCAAAAAGTCACCGTTATTTGAAGAAAAGATTGAGCTAGTAGCATCAATGTTACAAACGATAGTAGATGAACGAGGAGATATTTCATTTGTTTCAGCAGGTGCAAAAACGAAGGTGTTTCCACCTATACAAGGGAATAAGCAGTTAGATCAAGTCATGCATCATTTAGCTGCTATAAAGCCAACAGAAAATGTGAAATTCCAATTAAGAGATCAACGAGCCTTTAAGCATGTCGCAACAATGCTATATGTCACGAGCGAAGTATCTGATGAACTATTACATACTCTCGCCACTATGGTGAAAAGCTGTATTTGTTTTGTAGTGGCAGAACAGCCACCTATACAAGCAGAATTAACTATGCGTTATAAACATATACAAGTTGTATATGTTAATCCACTCGATTATTATCATTTGTTCACGGAGGTGAAGAGACCGTGAAAAAAACATTAGGAGATTTTATAGAATTAACTATTGCGTATGTAATTGTTTTTTTTATTTTACGTGAATGGCTTATTCCGGTAATGGAGCTAACCAATACTGGTTTACTTCACTTATTTTTAGTGTTTATTGGGCTATCCCTAGCGCTTAGCTTATTCCGAGTACAGCCGCTATTATCCGGTTTAGTTAAACTTGGATATATTACGTGGTTTGTAGTATTTGTATTTAGTAAAAAGCCTTTTTTATCTGGTAACACATTGCCGTTTTTAATACATGAATGGAAATGGAATATGACAGCCATTTTTTCTGGAGAATTTGGACAAGTATCAGATTCGTTTAGAACAGTGCTTTTCCTTGCTCTTATTTGGATGTTAATATACTTAATTCACCACTGGATAACGGTGCGGAATAATATATTCTATTTCTTTGCATTAACAGTATTCTTTATTGCTACTTTAGATACATTTAGTGACTACAATGGCAAAGTAGCAATTGTAAAAGTTATTATATTGGGCTTAATCATGACAGGCTTCCTATTTGTCAAGCGGCTATGGCTTCAAGTCGATGCAGCAAATAATGCAATAAGAAAGTGGAAGCTTGTTATACCTATGATTGTTACCGTGCTACTTGTCAGTGGAGTTGCGTTCTTTTTACCGAAGACAGGACCAACCTGGGCTGATCCAGTACCCTTTATCAAAGGGGTTGCAGGACAAGGTGATTCGGGCTCGGGTAAAAAATCAGTTGGTTATAGTGATGATGATAGTCGATTAGGCGGACCATTTCAGGGAGATAATACATTAGTTTTTACAGCGACTTCCCGTGATCGCCACTATTGGCGTATAGACACGAAGGATACCTATACATCAAAAGGATGGATTCTTTCGCAAGGAAACTTTGGGAAAAATTATTATCAAGCTAATACACCTATTTTAACTTCTTTACAGGTGGGATCTCTAGAAAAAACGCGTGAAATTCAGATGGACATCGCTGTTCCGATGCCGTTTTTAATACAAACGTATGGGATGCTGTCAGTTTCAGCACAGGATTCAACCATGTTTATACAGGATGAGCAAACTGAAAAAATAGGAATAGAGCAACAAAATGATGAGGAAAAATTATTATCAAGCTATACGCTATCATATAGTGAGCCTGTCTATAGTATGGAGCAGCTTCAACTGTCAAAACCATCCATGCTGGAAACCTTGGACCCATCCTTTAATCGCTTTTTGCAATTACCAAATACACTTCCGCAGCGTGTAAGAGAATTGGCGTTAGACATGACTCAGGATAAAACATCGGTGTATGATCAAATCAAAGCAATAGAAAGATATTTTTCTACCAATGGTTTTAGATATGATAAAACTGCAGCAGCTATTCCTGCTGAGGATCAGGATTATGTTGATCAATTTTTATTTGATACAAAAATTGGCTACTGTGATAATTTTTCAACATCAATGGTTGTACTTCTACGATCGGTGGGTATTCCAGCACGCTGGGTAAAAGGCTTTGCGCCAGGTGATGCTGGTTCAGTGTCAGATGGTTTACGTGAGTATCGCATTACAAATGATAATGCACACTCATGGGTGGAGGCATATGTACCTGGAACAGGCTGGATGGAGTTTGAGCCAACGATTGGCTTTACAGGAAATGTGAATATTGATTATGATATTGAACGAGAAACGCCTCAGCAAGAACAAATCACTCAGCCAGAGGAAAAAAAGGAGCAGCCGAAAAAAGAGCAAGAGCCAAAACACAAGGCTAATAGTTCAACATTTAGCTTAGATGTAGTATGGACATGGTTGAAAAAACTCAAATATGTATGGCTGGCTTTACTTGTTTTGCTCATTGCTACTAGTATTTCATTGTATACGAAACGTAGAACATGGATACCTAAAATGCAAATAAGAGCATATCGTAAAAAGGAAGCGGATTGGACAAATTTTGATGCTTCTTATCAGGATTTAATGAAGCAATTATCACGCATCGGTTTACGACGAAAAGATGGTGAAACATTACGGGCATTTGCTGAACGGGTGGATGCATCACTAGAGACAGATGAAATGCAAAAATTAACTGCAGTTTATGAACAGCATATTTATGGCAAGGAAGCACAAAGTGTTGATTTTAAGAAACTGAAAGAAAGTTGGGAATATTTAATCAATCGCACTATCAGTTGATTTTAGTGGGTACAAAGAGTAAAATGAAAAAAATTATATATGATAAGGATTGCTTTCATATAAGTTCGATAATAAGGTTCGGATGTTTCTACGAGATCACCGTAAATGATTTCTCTATGAAGGTGGATGTTTTGGTTAGGTGAGTAGTA
The DNA here is from genome assembly GCA_002973635.1 of Lysinibacillus sp. B2A1. GTDB lineage: Bacteria > Bacillota > Bacilli > Bacillales_A > Planococcaceae > Lysinibacillus. The sequence goes on along the minus strand of CP027224.1, from coordinate 4,873,091 downwards.
CGTAAAATCACTTTTCTTTAATACGCATTCGCCTTTATATTTCAAGAGCTTATGAACGCGTAGGAAGTTTTTACTTTCATACGCGTTTTTCTTTGAACACATGAAGGTGTCCTTTAAAAATAGTAGAAGAGGTGGAAATTTTGTCAGCTAGCCCTTTATTAAAAGAGCAAGAAAAAATCGTTGTACTAGACTTCGGTAGCCAATTTAACCAATTAATTACGCGTCGTATCCGTGAATTTGGTGTTTTCAGTGAGCTACACCCACACACAGTAACAGCAGAAGAAATTAAAGACATGAATGCGACAGGTATTATCTTTTCAGGTGGCCCAAACTCTGTTTATGATGAAAAAGCATTTCATGTAGACCCAGCTATTTTTGAATTAGGCTTACCAATCTTAGGTATTTGCTATGGTATGCAATTAATGGCACATACACAAGGTGGTAAAGTTGAAGGTGCTGAAGCTCGTGAATACGGGAAAGCAGAAATCCAAGTAACAACTTCCAATAAACTATTTGGAGAGTTGCCATCTGAGCAAATCGTTTGGATGAGCCATGGTGACCATGTGACAGAAGTTCCTGCTGGCTTTGAAGTAATCGCAACAAGTGCTTCTTGTCCAATTGCTGCAATGGCAAATGTAGAACGTAAATTTTATGCAGTACAATTCCACCCAGAGGTACGTCACTCTGTATATGGTAATGACCTATTACGTCAGTTTGTGTTCGATATTTGTGAAGCAAAAGGCGACTGGTCAATGGCAAACTTCATTGAGCTTGAAATCGCGAAAATCCGCGAAATAGTAGGTGACAAAAAAGTATTATGTGCACTTTCTGGCGGTGTAGATTCATCTGTTGTTGCGGTTTTAATTCATAAAGCAATCGGCGACCAATTAACATGTATGTTTGTGGACCACAACTTAAACCGTAAAGGTGAAGTTGAGCAAGTAATGAAAACATTTACTGAAGACTTCGACATGAATCTTATTAAAATTGATGCACGTCAACGTTTCATGGATAAACTTGCGGGCGTATCTGACCCTGAGAAAAAACGTAAAATTATCGGTAATGAATTTATTTATGTCTTCGATGAAGAAGCATCAAAGCTTGAAGGTATGGACTTCCTAGCACAAGGAACACTTTATACTGACATTATCGAATCAGGTACATCTACGGCACAAACAATTAAGTCACACCACAATGTTGGCGGTCTACCGGAAGATATGCAATTCCAATTAATTGAGCCACTTAAAACTTTGTTTAAAGATGAAGTGCGTGCATTAGGCTTAGAGCTTGGCCTTGATGAAAAAATCGTTTGGCGCCAACCATTCCCAGGTCCAGGTCTTGGTATCCGTGTACTTGGTGAAGTAACTGAAGAAAAGCTTGAAATTGTACGCGAATCTGATTTCATCCTACGTGAAGAAATCGCAAAAGCTGGCCTTGAACGCGACATTTGGCAATACTTCACGGTATTACCTGATATCCGTTCAGTCGGCGTAATGGGCGATGCACGTACGTATGACTACGCAATCGGTATCCGTGCCGTAACATCTATCGACGGTATGACTTCTGACTGGGCACGCATTCCTTGGGATGTATTAGAGAAAATCTCTGTCCGCCTAGTAAACGAAGTAAAACACGTGAATCGCGTACTGTACGATATTACATCTAAGCCACCAGCGACGATTGAGTGGGAATAATAGTAGGAGAGTTATAAACCCTTGGTGAATAAGGGTTTATAACTCTTTTTTTGATTTCTAATATACTTTTTATTTGCATAGATAACTGTAAACTGATTTTTTTTGCTTCTTTAAAAGAGATGATTCTGTTTAATTTGTTAGTAACTTAACTTTAAAGTTACTATTTGTATATAGATGTTCATATGTGCCTAAAGTTGCTTCAATATCTTCATGTCCTAAAGGTTTTTTTATAATCAATGGATATTACTAATGAGTAGGTAGGCGTGAGAATGGCATTGGGCATGGATTCTAATTCTGTGGACTTTTGTTAATTTTGCATAATGCTCAATGGCATGTGCAAGGATATTCTTTTTGTGTAGGTACACCAGCAAATATTAGCTCTATTTTAATGGGAGTGTTTAAATCTCAAGGTTATCAAAAATGAATTAACCACTATAAGAAAAAAGATTTGTGGATAAAAAGAATAAGCTTCTTTTGCAAAAACTAAAGTCGCCCATCTTATTCCAACTTCATATTGCCAACCATTTAAGACAGATGTATTATATTATTTAAGGCATTTGTCTTAAATAGAGGAGGTGAGTATATATGAAAAGATTACCTGAAACAGAATTTAAAATTATGAAAGTAGCTTGGGAAAGTAATCCTCCCATTACGACAGGCTTAATAATGGAGAGCATAGGCAATGAGAACAATTGGAAAATTCAAACCGTAGTATCTCTTATGAATAGATTAACTGAACGTGGATTTCTTCGCAGTGAGAAAAAAGGCAAGGAGCGTTTTTATTATCCGATAGTGGAAAAAGACGATTATCTACATTTTGAAACAGCTCATTTTATGAAGCTCTATCATAAAAACTCTTTTATGAATTTAGTAGGCACACTCTATAAATCCGATACTATTTCTAATGAAGATTTAGCTTCTTTACTTAAATGGGTGGAAGAAAAGAGGGATTAAAATGCAAAGTATCATGATAGGTTTATTCTTTAAATCTGTAGTAATGACCTTTATTGGACTACTCTTTATAGCTGTAACACCTTTCCTTTTAAAACGCTACAGTGCTAAATGGCTCTATTATGGCTGGCTTGTTATCCTTGTAGGGTTTATTTTCCCATTTACGTTCAATATGTCGTCCACAGTTGTCAATTTATCAGAACAAGCGCCATTGCCATCTAAAGAACTTGTTCCAGTTAACAGTAGTCAAGTAACACTTGTGTCGACATCTGTAGATACCATATCAGCACTTTCTGTATGGCAAATAGGGATGATCATATGGATTTTAGGAATCATTGTATTTTTGACAGTTCATCTCGTAAGACATTATCGTTTTATGAACATGGTGAAAAGATGGGGGCAAACGATAACTGAAACGAAAACCCTTCATTTGCTTGAAAAAGTTAAACGTGAAATGAATATCACTAAGGAAATCGCATTGAAAGAATGTAGCTGTATCCATTCCCCCATGTTAGTGGGATTTACTAATAATACTATTTGGCTTCCTAATAATGCTTATCGAGAAGAAGAACTAAACATGATATTGAAGCATGAGTTAGTTCATTTGAAGCGAAAGGATTTATGGTATAAAGCGTTTGTGTTGTTGGTTAGTAGTATTCATTGGTTCAATCCATTGTTCTATCTGTTCGCTAAAGAATTAGACAATCTTTGTGAACACGCTTGTGATGAGGAAGTAGTAAAAAATACTGACATCCAGCTTAGAAAAACGTATAGTCAGACGATTCTACATGCTGAGAAATTAAAAAGAGGAGAAGGTGTTTTTTTCACAAATTTTCTAGGGAGTACACAAATTCTAAAAAAAAGGATACTCTCTATTATGGATATGAATAAGAAGAAATCAGGAATGGTTGTAATGGCACTATTAATTTTACTTACTACAGGTGGAGTGGCTGTCAGCTCGGCATTTGCTATTTCCAGTAAGCCGTTGAACTATTTAGACGAAACATTTATGAAAGAATCCGTTTTAAATGGTGCGTCCAGAGGTGACTTTGCAACAGACAAATTTATTATTTACTCACAGAATATGAAGGATAGAAAAGCTGTGCCACCTGAGCCTACTATAAACAAAGAGCTCTATCGTGATGTGTTTTCAGCGGGTGTCATTGGAACTGAAGCAAGATACCGATACCCGATTGAAATTGTGCATAAACAGCATGGACAGAAATATACAACAGTAATTCATATTGACTATGACTATGAGCTACTAGAACCTGTCGAATATGATGAGCTCAATACCCTTATCGAAGACTATTTATTACCTTTTAATGAGTTAAAGTCGATACCCTATGCAGATTTCATCAAACCGAATTACCTAGAAAGTAGATTGAAAGCCTATATACAAGATATTGATACGCAGAATACAGACGCTCGTGTGGAATTCACATTTAATTTTAATGGCTGGGTAACGAACAATAATAGTCTACCTTTTCCAAGTCAGAATCCTATAGGTACTACACCACGTTATATGAAATCTACACCATAGAAATCGTGATGTATAGCTGAGAGAAAGCATCAATCTGACAAACATCATTCAAAATAGGTGCTAAATTGAATTGGAGTATTTGTACAATATGTGGTATGACTTATGATGAGGATAGGACTTGATTTAAGTAAGCCTTTCATTATTAATGGTCAATCCTTTGTCTATTCACAAGGAACATTACAAGTGATGGAATGATGATACGTAAGTTTTTCGCCAAACAAAGGGTAGACATCTGGAATGAAATCTTAGGTATATCTCTATGAGTAATTATAAAACTATTGACCTTGGTGTTAGTGGTGGACACATGGTAACACTTGTTGATTATGAAATCTTCTATGATATATCAACGTTTTCTTAGTATCAACGATTTATCATGCATGATAATTGGACTTTAACAGGAACCTGAGTTTAGTTGAAATGGTCAAGTGAACCTGTTACAGATATTTGGGAAATATCGAATTAAAATAGATTTTAGATGTATAAATTCACAACAAAAAGCCCTAGAAACATTGATTTCTAAGGCGTTTTTGATATTTAGTTAAAGAGTTCAACTTCATCCCCGTATAGACTAGCTTTTAATTTCCTTTTTCAGCATTAAAAATAAGAAAAGCACACCAATTTCTACGATTATCGGGACAAAGATAATATTTAAATGGAAGAAAATTATACTTATCAAAATAGCTCCGCAAATAAATATTGAACTATATCGATAATTTTTGGATTGATAAAAGAATGAATATGGTAACAAATGTGCACCGTAAATAATTGCATATACAGGTAAGACCCACATAGGTGCTTTAATCAATAGAAGAATACAAATAAGTAAATATAAAATTTGATTGTTTGTTGCAATCAACAGTCCATTAATCAATGGATTTTCTTTATAAAATAAATCAACCTTTAATATTTTGGCACAAAGAATTGAAACAGGAAACAGCAATGCACCACAAGATAGAATACCAATATTTTTTATCATTAAATCTAAAGGCAGCAATGTGATTGTTGTGATAACTCCCCAAATAAATATGGAGGCCATGATAAAAGGAAGCCCCTTCTTTTGTTTCTGAGCAATATCATTTAATAGTACTTGTAAGCTAGTATTGATGTTCATTTTCGTCTCCGTCTCCTTAATTTTCAAGCGATCTATTCAAACTATCCGCTATTTTTTTATTTTCATATTTTGAGAAAAAATAAAATCCGATGATATGACCAATTAACGTTAATACTAAAATTAGTAATAAATAAGGTTGGATAAATTCAAATACTTTCAGTGAAAAAAGATATACACTTCCAATGCCACAGAAAAAATTTAAAAAAGTACTAATAGTAATTTTAGTTGTTACTTTTAATGTAGAGTAGTTCCACAAGTAAGGATAAGCTATACCAAAAACAATTCCCATTAGAATGCTAATACCAATTAAATTCCAAATATAAAGAAAGCTGACTTTTTCTTCGTGAAGATTAAAAATAGTAATTAAAAAAGTAATCCAAATCAACACCATAAATGAAACGTTCAAAAAGCTATTCTTTAAGTCATTTATCATATCAATTTCTCCTTAATAGATTTTGCATAATGCCTACTTACAATATATGTATTTTGTTGTTTTGTAGTAACTTCCAATCTAGCATGACTTCCTGAAGCAAACGAGTGTATTTGATTCAAATTCAAAATCATTGAATTGTTGATTCTAACCAATCCGAATGATTCCAAGTAAGATAACTCTTTTAAAATCTTATTCAGCATTAGCTCTGTACCATCTATTAAAAAGATTTTGGTAAAATGACCAGATGCCTCAATTGCTTCGATGTTATTGAGTTCAATCATAACCTGGCGATTTGTTTTGAAATCTGTTGCGCTTAATGTTATAGATTGGAAAAATTGTTGTTCAAATGTCGAAAGCAATTCTTTATTTGAAGGATTACTAATAATCTCAATTTCAGAAGATGATTTATTGTTTTTCCAAATAAAGTTGAATTTCATGTTGTTCTCCTTTCTGTTTTTATCGTAGCAATACTTCTCAGAACTTACGATGATTTTTCGTTTTGTTGCAAAAAAAATAGACTTTGTTACAACATTGATTCAGTAAATTTAAAATTATACCAAATTTTAGCTCTACCTTTTAGAAGAAAACCAAGCGTCAGCGGCAAATGTTTTCTGTAGCGAAAGAAAAGCAACAGCTATAATTATATTATTGAACTTGTTAATTTGGAAATATATACAGTCAATATGATAAATGGTAGAATAGTGAAAATATAAAAGGGGGTAAATTGGTTGAATATATTCAAGAAATGGTTTGCTGCAGTATTTGTACTCGCGATGCTATTTAGTATTCAGCACCAAGTAGCAGATGCGGCGGATTATCGAACAGTGAAGGTTGTAAGTGGCTCGAGCTTGCTTGTGAGAGAGTCGCCAAATGATGCAGCCAATTCCATTGGTAATCTAGCTAAGGATGAATTTGTGATTGAGTTTTCGTCTTCAAATGGTTGGTCTCATATTCAAGCGGGTGATGTAAAGGGATATGTTTCTTCCTCTTTTTTAAGCGTTCCACCTTCAACGATTAAAATCGCAAATTCTAAAAGTGGTCTCGTTGTGAAATCTAAGCCATCTCCTTCAGCATCAACATTAGCTACATTAAAATATAATATGATTGTTGAAGACTATGGATCAGTAGGAAATGGTTGGTCTTATGTACAATATGGCAATGTGGTAGGCTATGTTAAATCAGATTTTATGGGGCAGACTAAAACAACAACAAAGTACGTTAATACAGCTAGTGGGGTTATCGTTCGAAATATTGCCAGTCAATCGGGAGCTTCAGTAGGTTCATTAAGCAATGGTACACAGGTGACTGTACATGCTACATTAGTAGGCTGGTCCTATGTGACCGCTGGTAATATCAAAGGATATGTAGTAGATAAATTTTTAGCTACAAAGAAGCCTGTTGTGCCTTTTAATAATATTAACTTTAACTTGACTATTCGAGATGTAGAGAAAAATGAGAAATCAAAATTTATAGACAAACTTCAAGACGGTAGAGAAACTTTTTTAATCTATGAAACGACAAAATATGGCTATTCAGCAGAGTTGACATACATTTTTATAGGTGGGCAATTAGAGTATATTAGCTATGACTTTCTTCCTGAACAAAATAGTTATGACACATGGGATCAAATGACTACTATGCATGCCCGACTACATGTAGGAGGGATAGCAGAACTTGGAGATGATTATGAATTTACCTATGAAAAATATAGAAATTTGTTTACAAGCTGGGAAAGGAATAGTTATACGGCTTTAATCGTTGTGCATGATGATTATCTTTATACTTCAGCAAAATTAACATTTTATCGCAAATAAAATTTTGCTTTATAATGAACACTTTAGATCCTGGAACAGGTTCCCTATGCTATTTGTATTTTTTGTTCAAGCGGTGTGCTATGGGGAGGTTTTGCATAGACAAATTTTGCAATACTCTCGTCGATATGTATGGCAAAGCTAATGCTGTGTTATACAAATTTCAAAAAATAGATATACAATCTGCACCAGAACCCAGTACGTTTAATCATTTGTATACTATGTATTGTGTACCAGTGAAACAGATAAGTCCTTCAATTATTAAAAGGAAGGAAAACACATGAACCAGTGTGCTGTATGATATTACATCTAAGTCACCAAAGAATAATAGATATAAACTAATTGGAATACCTATTTATCGGAGTCTGCTAAGATAATAAGACAGCAAAAACTGCTTTATAATAAATTATTCCCTACCCAAAAACCTCCAATATTTGAAGAGACCCCCAAAAGTTACATTAGGGCTTAATTAAAATGAGTTCGGTATGCACTGGACTCGTTTTTAATTTTGCCATTTTATTCTCAATGATTTTCGAAAATTTGGAACTAGAATTCATAGTTTTTTTGAGAAGTTTGTGACTCAAAATAGCTCGGGTTTCTATTCCTTTTTTAATAAGCTTGAAAATGCTCATCAATTTCTTGATTACTATACAAAAAATACGACTTGTTTTTTTGCCGAGACTGTTCAGTTTTTGTTCAACACTTAATGATAGAGTTAACTAGATACACTGTATCCGCTTGGCATGGACTGATATTTTAAAGTAAGGGCTAGGCGAAACGACGACGTATGGTTTCCAGCTTGTTCTTCTGTGAAGCTTGATCATTTGAAGCTCCATAGCGTTTCAAAGAGGCCACAGGCAGATTTACCGTACAGTTGACATGAACTTATAAGGAAAAGGAGGAGATTTTGGGAATGAAACGAAAACGCAGTATAAGCAAATCAGTGATGTCATTTTTGCTAGTAGTGATGCTTATTTTGCAAACGTTGGCATTCGCTGTTCCTGCATCTGCGGAGAGTTCGATAAGTCCTGATAACTATGTGGAAGACGAAACAGTCAATGCAGGCAGCGGAGGCGAACCAGTCGATACTGATAAGGCAACAGGCAGCGAAGGCGAACCAGTTGATACTGATAAGACAGCAGGCAGTGAAGGCGAACCGGTTGATACTGGTAAGACAACAGGCAACGAAGGCGAACCGGTTGATACTGGTAAGGAAACAGATAACGAAGGCGAACCGGTCGATACTGATAAGGCGACAAATAATGAAGTTGAAACAGACCCATCTGCAAAAGATGCAGTATCTGACACACAGAAGAGTGTCATACCGATGTCTTTGGGAGTGCCTTCTGATAAAACAGCGGTGTTTATGGGAGTTAATTCGTCCTTTCCACTGGAAGTGAGGCAGGGGAATCCCCAGACTGTTATTGCGCCAGATGGTATTATTCAAGGAAGACAGCAATTTACACTCAAATCGGAAGGCCTCGCGGCGCCAGTGAATGGTGATGACCCAAATCCGACTAATGCAAATCCTGATAATTACATCCAGAAGGGTGATTGGATTGAGCTGAAAAGAGAAGACTACTTTAAAGAAGTGGTGTTACCGACAGCTACTAAAGTTCTGAATGCACAGACGGAATCAGGTATGAAACAGCTCGGTACTGCCTATTTCACTCCGAACAGCATTAAGATTGTATTTAATGGTGACGATAACTTTTTCAATGGTGTTGGAAGAGGAATTGTCTTCAGCTTTGAAACTACTGCCGATGCAGATTTAACGGGAATGGTGTATGGTGACACAAAGCCTATCAACATCTTTGGGACAGCTTATCAGTTGAAAAACCCAGACGTGACAGCGGCGTATAGCATAACATTGAGTTCGCCCGGTATGGTCAAATGGGATCAGTATAGTTATCGCGGACTTCCAGCTGCACAATTTGTTGAGGGAGCGGTTACTTGGCAGTCAACTGTATCTGCTTTCGATCAGTTTGATAATAAAATCAAACTACCATTAGACGGAAAGATATTTTATACGAACCCCTCATCTTATAATACCTCTGGGAATGTCCCCGGTATCTACATGCCAGGTTCATTCAAAGTAAATGGTATTGAGGCAACCCCAAGCATTGGTGGGGACGGATCGCTGACCTATACTTTTCCACCAGGAACAGGTGTAGATCCAAAAGTCGAATATAAAACATGGATTCCAAAAGAAAGCTACTATTATGAGCATAAGAATCCACCAGGCAATCTTGGCCGTAGCTATCGGGTCATGCGTGGTTCAGTGCAATTGAAACAAGATGATGATAAGTTGGTGGAGGCGAGCCAGGAGATTTCCTTTGCTCCAGATTGGATTCAGGCCAGTGCCTCGTATGATCATAGTAGTGAAACAATCATATGGAAAGTCACTGTTAACCAATATAACAAAAAAGGGTTAAAGGACTTTACTATCACAAATATCCTACCTGCTGGATTGGAATTTACATCAGCAACATGGCAAACCTGGGTGGATGGTGCTGCATCTGAAGAAGAAGCAATTACACCAGATGCGAACAGTGTTTATTCCTTTGGGGATATTAACGGTAAAGTAGAGCTAGTGATTAAGTCTAAGGTGATAAATGGTTCAAATTTCAGAATCGATCCTCGTGCTAACTGGAATTTAGACACATTAAATGGTATTCAGAATAATGATGTGGTGACTGGTCTAAGACCTGCCGCAGTAACTGACGAAGCAATAGTTACTATCGGTGCACATACTTTTACAAAAAATGGCTCTCTTACGATGGAGGATTTCAGCCTCGGCGGTGTTACATGGACTGTTAGCCTAGCTCCACAGTATGCCCTGCCAGATGCGGTGGTATACGATGTACTAGTGCACGGTGGAGATTTGAACGTCTTGAATAACGCTGTAGATGCAACTGGAGAGGTGAATGCAGAAACCATTGCGAAAATCAAAACGAATATTAATGATGCACAGCTCTGGAAGCAATATCACGAAGGAACCCTCAAGAGCCCTAACGGCTTGACTTTGAAAGCTATCCCTTTGACAGTGAATGGTGAAGTGGTGGCGGATTTAATCAAAGTGACTGGATATACTACTGATCAAGCTGCTTCTTTCAGCTTCCGTTCACTTGAAACTGATCCAAATTTCCTGTTTAAGCAAGATATTAATGTAGGGAAAGCAAGATGGAATAGAGCTTTGCTGTTTGATGGTGAAGTCGTGAAATCTGCACAAAATTCGGTGAATCTTCATGTGCGCATGCTGAATAAAGATATGCTTTTTGCGTCTAAGCCATTGAAGGTAGATGGTACACCTGAAAACGTTAACCCAAATAACGTAAGTAGCTACATTAGAAATGATAGCAATGAAGCATGGACACTTTCTGCATATGACCGAACGACAAAAACAGTTACTTTCCGTCTTGGTGTGAATATGCCAGGATATAATACAGAAGAAATGGCTAAGGATGGCGGTAATCGAGTAATTAGTAATATTAAGCTGGTAGACACATTACCAGAAGGCTGGGAATTCGTGCCGTTTTCTGAGGGTAAGGATTTTGAGCTTTGGAAAGGCTATTCGGACAATGGTAGTGGTACTGAATATGGCGTTAGAAACGATGCCAAAACGATTATTGAACCAGGTACTAACGCTCATGTAGTAAGCTTCTCTAAGAATGGAAACGTAGGAACTTTCACCTTCTCTAAATTGGAAAGTCCATATGTCATTTTAGTAAAGGCAAGACCATCCAATGCGGCTTTAGAAAAATATTTAGAGGAATACACTACAAACGGCACCGCCAAGCAGGTACTGTATAATAAAGCTGATCTTCATATGACTTGGGGTGGAGAGGAGAAGGTTATCACTGAACAACGTAAGGTTATTGTACCAATTCAAACTCTAGGGAAGTCGGTAACTAAGCCAACTCCAGGAGTATTGGAATGGACAGTAAACTATACTCCGCCATTCAACATGGAGCAGGGTGTTTATTTGCAGGACACTATCGGTGCGGGCATGAATTTGCGCTACGATGCAAACGGAAAGCTTGTACTGACAACGCCAAGTATGGCAGTGTATCGTGCCAAACTGACTGCCAGCGGTGCTTTGGAACGGGAGGGTGCAGCACTGGACCTAAGCGACCCGAATGCTGAAGTTCAAGTGGAAGCTGCACCAGGTGCGGGTGGCACTACAGTTTTAACATTCAAAATGAAAGACCCTAATAAATTATATCAGTTTGTATATCAAACAGAGGTTGATCCATCTAAAGCGAAAGCTGGAGACAAGATGGGCAATGAGGTAAAGCTAGCGGGAGACGATAAGCTGGAATCTATCAGTGCAAAAAGCGAAAGCACGTTGGATAATTCGGACGTAGCCGGTAGTTCAAGTTCCAATGCTTTGTTAGCACTGAAAAAGGTAGATCCTGACGGTAAACCGCTTCAAGGTGTACAGTTTACGCTGTATAAGAAGGGCGATGGAACAGAAGTTGCAAAGGGAACAACTGATAGCGGAGGGAACCTTAATCTGCTATTCCCAGATCCAGGGTATTATGAGCTGAAGGAAACCTATATTGATACCAATACTTGGCTACCAACTACAAGAATTTATCAAGTGTATGTAGGGAATACGCAAGGGAAGCCTATTTGGGTGGACGGAGTAAAAGTTACTTCTGCTGATCCGCTTATTGTACCAACTCCTGCTGTAGGTGGATTAAAAATCGACAATACGGTAACAGGTAATGGCAGAGATTCAAACAAAGAGTTTAAATATACAATTATCTTTGATGGGAAAGACAAGGATGCCGAATATGAATATGTGAAGGATGGAGTAAAAACTACGATAAAAAGTGGAGATTCTATCATTCTGAAGCATGGTGAGGCAATCACATTCCCTAAATTACTTGAAGGTCTTTCTTATACAGTTACTCAAGAAAGCTATCAGGATGGCGGATATACGACAGACCCAGAAAGCCGAGTGTACAGTGGTGCGATTGAAAAAAACAAAGTAACCGAGTTGAAGTATGTCAACAACCGAACAATACACGGACAGTTGTTGATTGACAATACGGTAACAGGCAGCGGTAGCAATAAAAATAAAGACTTTGAATATACGGTTACTTTCACTGGCGAAGGATCGGACAAATCGTATTCGTATACGAAGTCTGATGACACGACAGGAACAATCGAATCTGGTCAAAAAATCGTACTGAAACATGGTGAGGCAATCACTGTTCATAATCTACCTGTGGGGCTTACTTACACAATTCAACAGATAGATTACACAAATGAAGAGTATGCAACTACACCAGAAGATTTTATTATTACAGGTAGTATCGAAGAAGGAAAAACAGCCGAAGCACACTATATCAATAATAGAGAGATGCCTGGCAGTTTACTAATTAGCAATACAGTTACTGGTAATGGTAGTGATGAAGAGAAGGAATTTGAATACACAGTAATCTTTACTGGGGCGGGTGCAGACAAAACGTATAATTATACGAAATCTGACGGCACGAAAGGACAGATTAAGTCTGGGGACAAATTCCACTTGAAACATGAACAAACATTGCTAATTGAAGAAATCTTAAAAGATACAACATATGTCTTAACAGAAAAGGATTATACGGCAGAAGGTTACACAACAACACCAACAAGCCGAGAGTACACAGGTACAATCAAGGATAACGAAACTGCTAAAGCTCCATTTGAGAATGTTCGTTATCTTCCAGGTACACTTGCCCTAGAACCAAAAATTCAAAAGGTACGTGGAGACGGTAAAACACCTGTTGACTTAACAGCTACTTTAACAGGGCAAGATGGCAAGCCAGTAGTAGGCGAGGAAGTTATCTTTATCGTTGATGGTGTGGAAGTGGGCAAAGCTACTACTGATGAAAATGGTAAAGCGACGATTTCATATACGCCACCGAAATTGACTGACATCACACCGAAAGAGCATAAAGTGATTGCGAAAACGGATGCTACTAGCCCATCAGGTGTACCATACAATGAAGATAATGCAGTTGTCATCACAATGCCAGCAGCACTTACAGGTGTTCTACGTGACAATGAAACTAGAAAGGTCCTTCCTTTTAAAGAGATTGTAGTGAAAAATGTTGCAACTGGTGAGGAAGAAACGATCACTACTGATTCGGAAGGTCGTTACTACCATCTTGTTCAACAAGGTGAGGAGTATACGATTACTTACAAGCATCCAGTGAATATTGGTGGCATACAAACGCTTGTTCCATTCACGCAAAAAGCGATTATTGAAGGTACGGATAACCCAATAGAAGGTAACTTAGTTCCAGCAGAAATTACTGCTGTAGGTATCGTACTTTTCAAGCAACCTAATGGTACTAACTCATTGCTAACTAAGGATTTTGCTGGTAACTTAATTGTTTATTTGAAGGATGCAGCGGGAAATTATGTTTTAGAGAATGGTGCTCCAAAGGCATTTCCTTTAGAGGAGAATGGTACTTTCACAGCAGAAGGTTTAACAACAGGTAACTATACGCTGGAAGTACGTTATGAATTTGAGCCAGGCAAAGAATTAATACTTGTCAAGGATAAAGTACTTAACTTGGCAAATATTGATGAACTTAATATTTCAGCAGAATTAGTAGACCCATACGGCACGGTTTATGATAAAACGACAGGTGACGAAAACACTGGTAAGAAAATTGAAGGCGCTACAGTAACGCTATATTATGCAGACACGCCAAGAAACCGTGCGAAAGGTATTACACCAGGCACGAAAGTAGTATTGCCTGCGATTCCAGGCTTTGCACCGAACGATAACGCTAGCCCAGAGCAATATAGCGATATATTTGGCTTCTACGCATACATGGTATTCCCAGAAGCAGATTACTATTTGGTTGTAACAAAAAATGGATATGAAACATATACGAGCCCAACGATTTCTGTTGAATTCGACATTGTACAACACAATGTACCAATGAAACCAGTTAGCCCTGGTGGATCTGGAGAAGGTAACCCAGGAACTGGAGGTAATCCAGGAGGTTCTGAAAACAACCCAGGAACTGGAGGTAATCCAGGAGGTTCAGGAAACAACCCAGGAACTGGAGGTAATCCAGGAGGTTCAGGAAACAACCCAGGAACTGGAGGTAATCCAGGAGATTCAGGAAACAACCCAGGAACTGGAGGTAATCCAGGAGGTTCAGGAAACAACCCAGGAACTGGAGGTAATCCGGGAGATTCAGGAAACAACCTAGGAACTGGAGGTAATCCAGGAGATTCAGGAAACAACCCAGGAACTGGAGGTAATCCGGGAGATTCAGGAAACAACCCAGGAACTGGAGGTAATCCAGGAGATTCAGGAAACAATCCAGGAACTGGAGGTAATCCAGGAGACTCTGGAAATAACCCAGGAACTGGAGGTAATCCAGGAGATTCAGGAAACAACCCAGGAGCTGAAGGTAATCCGGGAGATTCAGGAAACGACCTAGGCTCTGTAGGAAATCAAGGAGATTCAGGAAACAATCCTGGTTCTGGAAGTAATTCCAAAGTTTCTGGAAACAAGCTTAATTCTGTAGATAAAACTGAATCTAGTAGAAACAGTAAATCCGATGACAATAATAGCGGAGTAAACAAAGAAAACAATTTAGATAATGTTCCAAAAACAGGAGATAATAGTATGCCTCCAATCTTCTATATGGCTTTGGCGCTTATGTCCTTGATAATGCTAGGATTCCTATTGTTTGGTAACAAGAAGAAAAAGCACATTTAGTAATGGGAAAGGTGGTAAGGAAATGACCAAAATAAAAAAAATTCTTATCGCCTTTTTCACAATTCTGCTTGTATATTCCCTAGTTTCTCTTGGGAGAAGTTATTTACAGGATTATACTGAAAATAAGCAAATAAAAGAGCTGGCAGAAATACGATATAAAGAAAATGATAAAGATGAGGATGTTAAAGCAACCTCATCTTTTATCACAAATGTCATGCTCCCTGAATTCCAAGAACTGTACAAACAAAACCCGGATATCATCGGGTGGCTGAAAATAGACGGCACCCGGATTGATTACCCGATTATGCAGAATAAACAGGATACGCAGTACTATCTGAATCATGGTTTCAATAAGGAAAAAAATAAAAATGGACTCCCTTTTTTGGATGAGCATAGTCACATAAATGATTCAGACATATTACTCATCCATGGACATCATATGAAAAGTGGAGCGATGTTTGCAGATTTAGAGAAGTACAAGAAGGAAAGCTACTATAAGGAGCATACAATGTTACAATTTAGTACGCTTTACGAGCAGGAAGAATACGAAATCGTTGCTGTTATTCTCTCGGAGGTATACAGCAAAACGGATGACGTTTTTAAATACTATCAGATTGATCAGATAGAAACACCTGTTGAGTTTGACTCGTATATTCAAAATATTGAACAGCTCGCGCTTTACGACACAGGAGTGACTGCACAGTATGGAGACAAGCTTCTTGTTCTATCTACATGTGAGTACTCAGCCGAGAATAGTCGGTTAGCAGTGATTGCTCGAAAGCGAATTTGACGATGTGTCAGTAACTTTAAATCAACTATATTGTATTAGTTTCATAATGAGTGGGAAATTATTAATAATGAAACCTTAGAATCTTAAAGCTGATTCTAGGGTTTTTATTAGTTAAGGCACAATGAAATCTAAGAAGTGTTAATTAAAAAAACATGAACATTAAATAAGTATTTTACACGAACTTTCGTATTTTTTTTATATAAAATGTTCGGAAATAGGGTTGAAATCTGAAAAATGAAATGATATATTACGATTGTAAATTAAATAAGTCGTCGTATAATGTCGGGAATAAGGCCCGTGAGTTTCTACCAAGTTACCGTAAATAACTTGACTACGATTTTAGTTATATATACGAATGTATAGACACTAATAAATTTCACACAATACAGGTGATGAAATATCGTAGACATGCGACTAGTAGAATAGTCAGTGTGTCTTTTTTGTTTTCGATATTGAAGACGACCAACGGAGGATTTCTTTCAAATGAAAAAGTATTTCATGTTCGATGAATTAGGAACGAATTATCGTCGGGAATTTCTTGGTGGCTTCACAACGTTCTTAGCAATGGCTTACATTTTAGTAGTAAATCCATTAACATTGACATTAGCAGATGTAAAGGATTTACCAGATGCTTTACGTATGGATTATGGGGCTGTATTTGTTGCAACTGCTGTGTCAGCAGCTATTGGTTGTTTTATTATGGGACTCTTAGCGAAGTATCCTTTGGCCTTAGCGCCTGGTTTAGGGCTTAATGCATTTTTTGCTTATACAGTAGTACTGGTTAATGGTAGCCCATGGCAGCATGCTTTAGCAGCAGTATTTATTTCAGGTGTTTTCTTCTTATTATTAACATTAACAGGCCTACGAGAAAAATTAATTAACGCTATCCCTATGGAATTAAAATTAGCGGTAGGTGCTGGTATTGGTTTATTCATTGCATTTATTGGCATGCAAAATGCAAAGATTATTGTTAATAATGATGCGACCTTAGTTGGTATTGGGAATTTACGTGACCCACAGGTATTACTAGCGATTTTCGGCATTATTGTTACGGTTATTTTGATGGTGCGTGGAATTAAAGGCGGCGTATTCTATGGTATGGTAATTACTTCAATTGTGGGTATGATTACTGGACAAGTTGGGTTACCAGAAAAAGTTTTTTCAGCACCACCTAGTATTTCGCCAACATTCGGTGCATTATTCAGTGCCTTTTCTGATCCAAGTTTCTATACATTATCCATGCTGTCCGTAATTTTAACTTTCTTATTTGTCGACTTCTTTGATAATGCAGGAACTTTAATGGCAGTAGCAAACCAAGCAGGATTAGTGAAAGATAATCGTTTACCACGTGCTGGTAAAGCTTTAATTTCTGATTCAATTGCTACGATTGTAGGTTCCATTTTTGGTACATCTACAATCACATCTTATGTAGAATCCTCTTCAGGTGTAGCAGCTGGTGCACGTTCAGGTTTCGCTTCAATTGTAACAGGATGTTTATTCTTATTAGCACTTTTCATATCTCCATTGTTAGGAGTTATTACTTCAGCTGTTACAGCTCCTGCATTAATTATAGTTGGAGTTCTAATGGTCGCTTCTTTAGGTCAAATTGCTTGGAATCGTTTTGAAATTGCTGTACCGTCATTTTTAACAATGATTATGATGCCATTAACGTACTCGATTGCAACAGGTATTGCAGTGGGCTTCATTTTCTATCCATTAACAATGATTATTAAAGGAAAAGCAAAAGAAGTAAATCCGATTATGTATGTTTTCGCGATAATCTTCTTATTATATTTAGCAACTTTATAAACAAATGGCTGTTCGCAAATTTTGGTTTTAACCATATTTGTGGGCAGTTTTTTATTGCTCTTCAGATACTATGAGAGTTTTTGGAGAGTAGTTTGTTTTACTATATTGCATAGATATTGAGTTAGTTATTTTAGGAGGGGGATGATACATGTTAGTTAAATTATTTAGATTCACTCAAGGAATTTATGAATTTTCAGGAAGGCGCCATTCGAAAGCTGGAAAAAATTATGTTTGATCATGAAAATATCGATTTAAAAATGCTTATTTAATAGTAACTAGGAAAGCTGAGGTGCACCAAAGTTGAAGAGTTTAATGCGAAAAAGATTTGGATTCTATTTGTTAGCCATTCTTTTGGTTTTATCAAATGTTATTTCATTTGTTCCTAATGTAAAAGCAAGTACAACTGGAGTTCTTGTAAGCGATGTTGGAAGTGTAGGAAATACGATAACTCAAGGTAATACCTCGCGTAAGCTGGCTGTTGCAGCAAATGGAATAATTTTTGCTACTTATCATGGAACTAATGGTATACGTGTAGCTCGTAGTTTAGATAATGGGAAAACGTTTCAGCCGAGTGTTCAAATTATCCCACAAAACTATGAAGCAGAGATTGCTGTCTCTGCCACTGGTATTGTATATGTAGGATGGGTAGAAAATGGCTCGGCTAGGTTAGTAAAGAGTGCTGATGGCGGGAAAACATTTTCTGCACCTAAGGATATTGGTTCATTAGATGGTGGAGCAACCCTTCATATGGCAACAGATGGTGATTATCTCTATATAATTGGTAAGGGAAGAACGCTTCTTCATAGTAATGATGGTGGAGATACTTTTAATAAAAGTACCATATCAGCTATGAACTATAGCTTTGCAGATGTTCATGTTGATCCTAAAAATAAAAATGTGATAGTTGTAGTAGATAATCCATCTGTTTATTACTTTATCAGTAATGACCATGGTCAAACGTTTAGTCCTATTGTAAATACAAACAGTTCGGTAATGTATTCAGTAGGTACTCTCGTAGCGGATTCTAATAATGATACTTTACTGTATGTAAGTGGGTCCCAAACAAATACGTTGAAAGCTAATATTACTAAAGGAACATCTCAAACTATTCAATTCCCAAATAACTCTTCTAGTTCAGGGCGCTCGATAAGTGGAGATATGTTTGGTAATATCATTACTGGATTTGCAAGTGGTAGTAAGGTGTTTTATGCAGTTAGTACAAATGCAGGAAATACATTTGGACAGTCAAAAGAAGTTGCTGAAACAAATATTGCTAATATTGCAATAAATTCTACTAATGGCGATGTTTTATTCCTTTATCAACAAAATGGGGCAATTTATCTTTCTACTTTTTCTGGAGAGTTAATTGGTTACGATCTTGGCTTATCTACAAGTGGACTTTCTTTTAATATACTAGGGCAGAAAAAAACAGTTACTGTTAGAAATAATTCAATAAACCCTATACAAATCACTGATATTATTACTTCAGGGGAGTTTACTAGTACATCTAATTATAGTGGAGTATTAAATCCTGGTGATTCTTTTGATATTGAAGTAACTTTCAACCCAACCTCAACAGATGTCAAGAATGGTACAATCGAAATTACAACAGATGTTAGTAGTAATAAACGTAGTATCCAATTGACAGGAGTAATTACACCACAGCTCTCGGATGAATCTAGATTAAAGAACCTATCTATTGATAAGGGTACATTGTCACCAGCTTTTAATCCCGAGATCAAAGCATATTCAGCGATCGTATCTAATGAAGTTGATAGTGTAAATATAGTTGCTGAGTTAATGGATTCAGATGCTACCATGAAAATTAATGCAGCTGATGTCACAAATAACACAATTCATCAAGTTCCATTGAATTTAGGTGATAATCAAATTGCTATTGTTGTAACAGCACCAAATGGATCTTTGAAAACTTATACAATTACAATAACAAGAGAAGAACCTCTTCCTATATATAGAATTGTTTATAATGGAAATGGTCATGTTGATGGAGATGTTCCGATTGACCAACAAAATTATTCAACAGGAGACACAGCTACGATCAAAGGAAATGAAGGGAATTTAAGCAAAACAGGCTATGTATTTGATGGTTGGAATACAAAAGCTGATGGAAGTGGACAAGCATACTCAGAGAATAGTACGTTTGTGATAGGAAATGAAAGTGCAACACTATTTGCGATGTGGAAATCAGTTATAAAACCGACTTATACAATTAATTATGATGGAAATGGACATACTAATGGAAACGTTCCAAATGATCATCAAGTTTATACAACTGGTGACACCGTTACGATAAAAGGGAATGAAGGGAATCTAAGCAAAACAGGTTATATATTTGATGGTTGGAATACAAAGGCAAATGGAAGTGGTCAAACATATGTAGCAAATAGTATTCTTACCATAGAAAATGAAAGTGTAACTTTATTTGCTAATTGGAAAGTAGATAATAATTTTACACCGATCACATATTATCCACCTGTAGCATCATTGCCATCAATAATTACAGAAAGAATTAATGTAGATCTAGTTGATGATGCAAATATAGATAAATTACTTCTACAAATACCGATAGAGCGGCAATTTGATCAAAATGGAAAAGTAAAAGATCAAGTTATTTTTACTAAGGAGAAGGCGCAGGAGTTCATTGAAAAACTACAACATAATGGTATTAAAACTGCTCGACTTATTATTCCGGATACAAAAGATCAAGTGCAGGAAACAAATATCTATATTTTAAAGGATGCTATAAATAATTTGAGTCAAGAGAAAATTAATTTATCAATTAATACGATAAATGGAAATATTTTTATTCCAAGTACTTCTTTAGATACTTTTACGGATGATTTGTATTTCAAGATTGTTCCATTGAAAAAGGATACGGAGAAACAGGTCATTAAAGCACGTATGAAGCAAGAAATAAAAGTTATGACTAAAGTAGAAAATGCTAATATTGATATTATAGGTCGCCCTATGACAATTGAGACTAATATGAATTCAATACCTGTGACTTTGACTTTACCAATTCATACTAATTTATCGCAAGAAGAAATTGATAATTTATTAGTTTTTATTGAGCATAGTAATGGGACTAAAGAAGTTGTAAAAGGCCGCATAGTGAAGACAGAAAATGGTGTAAAAGGAATTGAGTTTGATGTAGATCATTTCTCAACTTTCACAATCCTTTATGTTGAAGGATCTAATGAATACTTCAATCCTGTTAATGAGACAGTAGATGTTGAAAAAACATTATTAAAGCATGTCCCATATATCCAGGGTTATAAAGATGGAACGTTTCGTCCAAATGCTTATATTACACGTGAACAAATGGCAGCAATGATTGCACGTCAATTTACAAATAATAGTACTCCTATATCAAGTACCTACACATATAAAGATACAAATAAATCTTGGGCTAAAGATGATATAGAGTATATTCGTTCAATCGGTATAATGAGTGGTGTAACAAGAAATACTTTTGTCCCAAATGCTAATCTTACACGTGCACAAATGGCTGTCATTGCAATTCGATGGATAGATAGAGATTGTAAAGAGGGTTTGAAGGATACAAAATATTGTGATACAGAAAATGAAGTAAAGACTTTTAATGATGTATCATCAGAATTTTGGGCTATAAATGAAATTGCGCGTATTAGTGATTTGGGTATAATGGTTGGTTACAGTGATGGGACATTCCGACCGAATGAAAAGTTAACACGTGCACAAGCAGTAAAAATTTTGAATCGTTTATTCAATCGTGGTCCAATTAATGAGTCTATTGAAGATAAATTCACAGATGTTTCATCTCAATATTGGGCATATTATGAAATCCAAGAAGCGGCTGTTGAGCATAGTTATGACTTTATTGATAGTATGGAAAAATTGATAAAATAACAGATGTCTAGTAGTTGCTTTTTATTATCCTAATTTAAGTAGTAATTAAAATACTTTAAATGGCTTAAGTCGATTTTTTAATGGACTTAAGCCATCCTTTCTTTTAAATAGTAAGTTGCTTCAATGAGAGTACAAGATTTCATTGGTTGGAATAAACGCATTAAGTAATGGGTTTCAATGAAAGATTGAAAGATATCATGAAAAACATTTTTTACAGAATAATTTTTCTTTTTAAATACAGTTGCATTCCTAGTAGATTAATGTTATATTTTTAAACGTTGTTAAGAAAACAAACAACAACCTTAAAAAATACTAACACAAAGAGTTGACATAGAGTTAACACTATGTTAAAGTATAGAAAGTCACTTGGAAGTGACAGCTTAATGAACCTTGAAAACTGAACAAGCAAAACGTAATCAATAAAGTTTTTAGTAGCTAGCTTTTGCTAGTGAACAAAATAAAAATTTTGGACATCAAAATTGATGCCAGCAAAACAATTTGAGCTAATCAAATTTCTTTTATGGAGAGTTTGATCCTGGCTCAGGACGAACGCTGGCGGCGTGCCTAATACATGCAAGTCGAGCGAACGTCAAAGGAGCTTGCTCCTTTGACGTTAGCGGCGGACGGGTGAGTAACACGTGGGCAACCTACCCTATAGTTTGGGATAACTCCGGGAAACCGGGGCTAATACCGAATAATCTATTTCATCTCATGGTGAAGTACTGAAAGACGGTTTCGGCTGTCGCTATAGGATGGGCCCGCGGCGCATTAGCTAGTTGGTGAGGTAATGGCTCACCAAGGCGACGATGCGTAGCCGACCTGAGAGGGTGATCGGCCACACTGGGACTGAGACACGGCCCAGACTCCTACGGGAGGCAGCAGTAGGGAATCTTCCACAATGGGCGAAAGCCTGATGGAGCAACGCCGCGTGAGTGAAGAAGGATTTCGGTTCGTCATCGCTCAACGGATAAAAGCTACCCCGGGGATAACAGGCTTATCTCCCCCAAGAGTCCACATCGACGGGGAGGTTTGGCACCTCGATGTCGGCTCATCGCATCCTGGGGCTGTAGTCGGTCCCAAGGGTTGGGCTGTTCGCCCATTAAAGCGGTACGCGAGCTGGGTTCAGAACGTCGTGAGACAGTTCGGTCCCTATCCGTCGTGGGCGTAGGAAATTTGAGAGGAGCTGTCCTTAGTACGAGAGGACCGGGATGGACACACCGCTGGTGTACCAGTTGTCTTGCCAAAGGCATCGCTGGGTAGCTATGTGTGGACGGGATAAGTGCTGAAAGCATCTAAGCATGAAGCCCCCCTCAAGATGAGATTTCCCATTACGCAAGTAAGTAAGATCCCTCAAAGACGATGAGGTAGATAGGTTCGAGGTGGAAGTGTGGTGACACATGGAGCTGACGAATACTAATCGATCGAGGACTTAACCAACATGTTTGAAGCATTCAATGCGCCGTTTATCCAGTTTTGAAAGAACAACAACTTTCATATAAGGGTTTCAAGATACGAGTAGTTCGAGGAAGCAATGGAGAGAGAGAAGGAGTGTACTCAAGTACGTGACTGACTGAACGACAGAAGCTGACGAAGAAATGCGATGTATATTGAAAGCCAATAATAGTCTAGTGATGATGGCAAAGAGGTCACACCCGTTCCCATACCGAACACGGAAGTTAAGCTCTTTAGCGCCGATGGTAGTTGGGGCTTCCCCCTGTGAGAGTAGGACATTGCTAGGCAAAGACAGTCAACTGTGCGTTGGCTGTTTTTTTGTTGTTAAACTAAGTCATAGTTGTCGTCTTAGGATACAGCACTGATCCTCAAGTCCTCTCGAGCAAAAGTAGTTAAGTATATCCTTTGAATCAGCCACTCAACCATGCATAGATATGCCGATGCCGCAAGCATAACGTCATGTGGTATTTACGGCAAGCATATATTGGATGTAAACAAACTCTTTAAAACATATATTCTTTATAGAATAAAAGGTCTATCAAAATATTACTTCAAATTCCTCTTCTGTTTCCTCTTGTTTTTTATCACTTATATCCACAATTAATTTATCATCAAGTGATTTATTTTTATTGTCCTCTAGCTTTTCAGTAATTCGCTCCTGAATATTTTGAATCCGTACTTCTAAATCCGATAGTTTATCGTATTTACGATCTATAAAAATACCTCTATTAGCATCTAGATTAACTTCACTTTCAAGTCGATTATCCTCACGTGTTAATGCATTTTTGGCCAGATGTAATCTTTCTGCCTGTTCAAGAGACACAGTTTTCGATAATATATCTTCATTTACATCTGCTGAGTTACTTTTGGCTGCTACGCTGTCTACATTAGGCTTTTTCTGGGAATCTATTTGTTGCTCTGCTATTTGTGCATCGATATCGGCAAGGTGCTTATCGAATTCCTTTAACTGTTCTTTAATCGCAGCAATGTCGCCACCGTTATTTAATGTACGCTCAGTCAAATTGTTTTTCATTTCTTGGATGCTTTCACGTTGTTTCATTAAGCTTTCAATAAGGCTTGTTTTGTACTGCTGACCATTAAATAAATTCTGCGCTTGTTGGCCGATTGTTAATGTGTCTTTCTGATTGAAGCTTTGTTTCTGTAATGAGTTCTTTTTAGTTGCTGATATAGAAGCTGTCTTATAAAGACTTAATGAATCTGGACCAATTGAAATTTTCATTTTTTCACCTCTTTCATAAAATATATCGGATTTCATTGTAATGTTTATACCTATTAGAAAATATAACTAAAATTGGATGATGCTATGGGTAATGTGAGAGCTTTGGAACCTAAAGTGGTTTCTTTTTTGTATTGTGATATCATAATTATGTGAATGAAACGAAATTGGAAGGAAGAACAACTTGGGAAAAAGACAAATTTGGTATGAGGTAGAAGAAAACGAGTCAATTGAAGAATGTCTGGCAAGAATGCGACAAGATGGTTTTATAGCAATTGGCAGAAAAGAAGAACCGATTTTTCACTTAGTTAATGGAGAACCTACTTTTTTACGTCAAAAAATACAATTTAAAGCGATGCTCTATCAAGAATCTGAATAGTTTTGACTAAAATCCGAACGTTTACAAATTGCTAAAATAAAATGTTCGCATTTTTACATTGACGATAGTGAAATCACTTGTTAAAATGTGAGAAGGAAAAACAAATAAGGTCCCACATATATGCTAGAGGATTGGCTCTAGTGTCTCTACCCGGCACCGTAAATGCTGGACTATGCGGGAAAGCGCTTTTGGCATATTACGGAAGGATATGTACAGAAATGTACTTTTGCATATTCTTTTCTTAATAAGTCCTCAAGTAAACTGCTTTCACGTATAGGGTAGAGTAGTTTATTTGGGGATTTTCTTTGTTTAACTTATTTTAGCAGGTGTCCAAACATCCGTTGAAATAAGTTAAAGCCTCCAGCGAATGTCACGGAAATCGAAAAGGAGTTCTATTTAGGAAGTTCGCCTAAAATCATCGCATCCATGCGATAACGGCTAACTGACCTGCATCGGTAAAAAACGCCACGTCCTGTGGCTTTACCGAAATGACCGACATCGTGTCGGCCCTCATGCAGGCCTAAGCACAAAGTCGATTCTGGACGCAACTATACTGAGGCATAATTCATAAAGAAAAGAATTGCAGTAGCTATTTGAAGAATAGAGGCTTGCACAATATTTTGATCATTTTTCTATCGTTTAAAAGGAGCGACAATTCATGAATCCGAAAATCGGTGTCATTATGGGGAGTTCAAGTGACTGGGAAACAATGAAACATGCATGTGATATTTTAGATGAATTACAAGTACCATACGAGAAAAAGGTTGTGTCTGCACATCGTACTCCAGATTTAATGTTTGAGTATGCAGAGTTAGCACGTGAGCGAGGTATTCAAGTGATTATTGCAGGTGCAGGAGGGGCTGCACATTTACCAGGGATGGTGGCAGCAAAAACGACGTTACCTGTAATTGGCGTACCCGTACAATCTCGTGCTCTGAATGGTCTTGATTCTCTATTATCAATTGTCCAAATGCCTGGAGGTGTACCTGTAGCAACAGTTGCAATAGGCAGAGCAGGAGCGACAAATGCAGGTTTGCTTGCAGCGCAAATTTTGTCGATAACAGATACAGAGCTTGCTACTAAACTAGATGCTAGAAGAGAAACAACAAAGCAACAAGTATTGGAAAGCACAGGTGACTTGGTGTGACAAAGATTATTTATCCAGGGCAAACGATCGGTATTATTGGAGGTGGGCAGCTTGGTCGTATGATGGCACTTGCTGCAAAAGAAGTTGGCTTTAAAATTGCCGTTCTTGAGCCAACAATGGACTCACCATGTGGACAGATTGCGGATATCCGTATTGTGGCACCATACGACGATGAGGCTGCTTTAGAGGAGCTTGCAGAAGTAAGTGATGTGATCACTTTTGAGTTTGAAAATATCGATTATGATGGACTAAAACGTTTAACACAAATGGCTTATGTACCACAGGGTGCAGAATTAGTACGTATTACACAAAATCGAGTGACTGAGAAGGAAGCAATAGTGAAAGCTGGTTGTCCAGTAGCACCTTATATTGTTGCAAATACTTATGAGGAATTAGTAGCCAATATTGATACGATTGGTTATCCTTGTATAGTCAAAACAGCAAGAGGTGGTTATGATGGCAAAGGACAGCAGCTTTTAAAATCAGTACAAGACCTGCCATTAGCGAGAGAGCTTTTCTCTCATTCCCAATGTATTGCTGAGGGATTTGTACCTTTCGTAAAAGAAATATCTGTCATTGTCCAAAGAAACGGTAATGGTGAATCATATTGTCAGCCAGTTGGAGAAAATATTCATGTACATCATATCTTACATGAAACCATTGTGCCAGCCCGTATAAAAGAAGAAACAGCTCAGGCTGCAGAAAGAGAAGCTTTGAAAATTGCTGATTACTTACATTTAATCGGAACGCTTGCGGTAGAGATGTTTGTATTAGAAGATGGTGGCATTATTATTAATGAATTAGCACCTAGACCTCATAACTCAGGTCACTATTCAATAGAAGCGTGTAATGTCTCACAGTTCCATCAGCATATTCGTGCTGTATGTGGTTGGCCGCTACGAAAACCACAACTTTGGGCACCATCTATTATGGTCAATGTTTTAGGGCAGCATGTCATGCCACTTAGTAACTCAATTGCTAAATATCCTGAATGGTCAATACATCTTTATGGGAAAGCTGAAGCTAAAGTGAACCGTAAGATGGGCCACGTAACGATTATGACAAAAGACTTAGAGAAAACACTACAACAAATCGAGAGTTCTGGCATTTGGTCAGAATAGAAGGAGATACGCGATGATTGAACGTTACACAAGACCCGAAATGGGCGCAATTTGGACAGAGCAAAATAAATATCAAGCTTGGCTAGAAGTTGAAATTTTAGCATGTGAGGCTTGGGCAGAATTAGGAGACATTCCAAAAGAAGATGTAGCTAAAATACGTGAAAATGCTTCATTTGATGTTAATCGTATATTAGAGATTGAGCAAGAAACACGTCATGATGTTGTAGCATTCACACGTGCTGTCTCTGAAACACTTGGTGAAGAGCGAAAATGGGTGCACTATGGTTTAACTTCTACTGATGTAGTTGATACAGCTCTTTCTTATTTGATTAAACAGGCAAATGATATTTTACACAAAGACATCGTGAATTTCATTGATATTATTGCAGCAAAAGCAAAAGAGCATAAGTATACGGTCATGATGGGGCGTACACATGGTGTTCATGCTGAGCCAACAACTTTCGGTTTAAAACTAGGTTTATGGTATGAAGAAATGAAGCGTAACCTTGAACGCTTTGAAGCAGCAGCGAAAGTAATTGAAACAGGGAAAATGTCTGGAGCCGTTGGAACATACGCCAATATTGACCCTCGTGTTGAACAGTATGTTTGCGATAAATTAGGGCTAACAGCATCACCTATTTCAACACAAACATTACAACGTGACCGACATGCACAATATCTAAGTGCTTTAGCGTTAATCGCAACTTCCATAGAAAAGTTTGCTACAGAAATTCGCGGCTTACAGAAATCTGAAACACGCGAAGTGGAAGAAGCCTTTGCAAAAGGGCAAAAAGGGTCATCAGCAATGCCACATAAACGTAATCCAATCGGTTCTGAAAACATGGTTGGTATGTCTCGTTTAATGCGTGGCTATATGGTAACTGCATATGAAAATGTAGCTTTATGGCATGAACGTGATATTTCACATTCATCTGCAGAGCGTGTTATTTTACCGGATGCAACGATTACTCTTAACTATATGTTAAATCGCTTCGGTAATATTGTGAAAAACTTAACTGTATTCCCTGAAAACATGAAACGTAATATGGGTCGTACTTTTGGTTTAATTTATTCTCAACGTATCTTATTAGCACTTATCGATAAAGGATTAGTGCGTGAGGAAGCGTATGATACAGTACAACCTTTAGCGATGCAGGCGTGGGACGAGCAGGTTCAGTTCCGTACGTTAGTCGATGCAAGTGAAAAAATTACATCGTATTTAACGAAGGAAGAGCTTGATGAGTGCTTTGACTACAACTACCATTTACAGCATGTTGATATGATTTTTGAACGACTAGGACTTAACTAATATTTATTTAGCCTGCTTAAAATGAATATTAGAGCCACTAGCGGATATATCAGAATTGAATCATAACGGTTCAATTCTGAATAATTCGCACGTATTTCATAATATCCAGGGGGAATAACGATATGACTAAAGGTCAACTTTTGTATGAAGGTAAAGCAAAAAAATTGTATACAACTGAGGAGCCAAATGTGCTGCTTGTTGAGTACAAGGATAGTGCCACAGCATTTAATGGTGAGAAAAAGGAAGAGATTGAAGGAAAAGGTGTTTTAAATAATCGTATTACTTCATTAATATTCGAAAAATTACAAGCAAACGGAATTGCGTCACATTTCGTAAAACAATTGTCTGATACACAGCAGCTTGTAAAAAAAGTAGAGATTATTCCGATAGAGGTTGTAGTTCGTAATATAGCGGCAGGTAGCTTAGCGAAACGCCTTGGCTTAGAAGAAGGAACACCATTAAAACGTCCAATCGTTGAGTACTATTATAAGGATGATGAGCTGGGTGATCCGTTCATTACAACGGAGCATATTGATGTAATGGATCTTGCAACGCCTAAAGAAGTGACAGCTATTTACGATGGCGCTCTAGCTGTTAATAAAGTTTTGCAGCCAATGTTTGCGGAGGTTAATGTTACGCTAATCGACTTTAAATTGGAGTTTGGACGTGACTATGATGGAAATGTGCTATTAGCAGATGAAATTTCACCAGATACATGCAGACTTTGGGATACAACAACGAATCAAAAGTTAGACAAAGATGTCTTTCGTCGAGACCTTGGTAATTTAACTGAAGTTTATACTATTATACTTTCTAGACTCGGAGGCAAATAACAATGAAAAAAGTTAAAATTTACGTAACATTACGCGAGAGCATTCTTGATCCACAAGGCTCAGCTGTACAAGGTTCTTTAGTAAAGATGGGGTACGCTGAAGTAGAAGATTTACGTATTGGTAAATATCTTGAACTAACAATTAAAGATACAGAACGTGACATTGATACTCTAGTAAAAGAAATGTGTGAAAAGGTTTTAACAAACGTTGTAATCGAAGACTACCGTTACGAAGTCGAGGAGGCTAACTAATCATGAAATTCGCAGTACTCGTATTCCCTGGGTCCAACTGTGATATCGATATGTATCATGCGATTAAAGACGAGCTAGGTGAAGAAGTAGAATATGTATGGCATACAGCAACAGATCTAAGTGGCTTTGATGGTGTATTAGTACCAGGAGGATTTTCATACGGTGATTATCTTCGTTGTGGTGCAATGGCTAATCAATCTAACATTATGACAGAGGTTAAGAAGGCAGCGGATGCTGGTAAACCTGTACTAGGTGTATGTAATGGATTCCAAATCCTAACGGAAGCAGGTTTATTGCCAGGCGCATTACTGCGCAATAAAAACTTGAAATTTATGTGCCGTACAGTACAGCTAAAGGTTGAAAACAACAATACATTATTCACGAATCAATATGAGCCAGGTCAAATTATCAATATCCCTATCGCACATGGTGAGGGTAATTACTACTGTGATGAGGAAACTTTACAAAAATTAAAGGATAACAATCAAATCGTGTTCACTTACTCAGGTGAAAATCCAAACGGTTCTTTAGAAGATATCGCAGGGATTATAAACGAGCGCGGCAATGTATTAGGGATGATGCCACACCCAGAGCGAGTTGTTGATGCACTTGTGGGCGGCGCAGATGGTCTAGCTGTATTTAAATCAATTGTGAAGCAGTGGAGGGAAAATCATGTCAACAACTAAGTTTGAGCCAACAGCAAAGCAAATTAAAGATGAAAAGCTATACGCTGGTATGGGGATGTCAGACGAAGAATTTGCAATGGTAGAAGGTATTTTAGGACGACTACCTAATTGGACAGAGACAGGTCTTTTCTCAGTAATGTGGTCTGAGCACTGCTCTTATAAAAATTCAAAGCCAGTGTTACGTAAATTCCCTACAAAAGGTCCTCAAGTTTTACAGGGACCAGGTGAGGGTGCAGGGATTGTCGATATTGGTGACGAACAAGCAGTTGTATTTAAAATGGAATCACATAACCACCCATCAGCGATTGAGCCTTATCAAGGTGCTGCGACAGGTGTGGGCGGTATTATCCGTGACGTTTTCTCTATGGGTGCACGTCCAATCGCAATGCTAAACTCACTACGCTTTGGGGAATTAAAATCAGCGCGTGGTAAATATTTATTCGAAGAAGTAGTTGCTGGTATCGCAGGTTATGGTAACTGTATTGGAATTCCTACTGTAGGTGGAGAGATTCAATTTGATCCTTGCTATGAAGGTAATCCACTAGTGAATGCGATGTGTGTTGGTTTAATTGATCATAAAGATATTCAACGAGGAATTGCTGCTGGTGTAGGTAATACAGTGATGTATGTTGGTGCAAAAACAGGTCGCGATGGTATCCATGGTGCAACATTTGCTTCTGAAGAATTAACAGAGGAATCAGAGAACCAACGTCCAGCGGTACAAGTAGGGGACCCATTCATGGAGAAGCTTTTACTCGAAGCCTGTTTAGAGGTTGTTAAATCTGACGCTCTAGTTGGTATTCAAGATATGGGGGCGGCTGGTCTTACGTCTTCTTCAGCAGAAATGGCTTCAAAGGCTGGTTCTGGTGTAGAAATGAACTTAGACTTAGTGCCACAACGTGAAACAGGTATGACAGCGTACGAAATGATGTTATCTGAGTCTCAAGAACGTATGTTATTGGTTGTGACAAAAGGTCGCGAAGATGAAATTAAAGCGATTTTTGATAAATATGATCTAGATGCTGTAGCAATTGGTCGAGTAACAGATGATAAAATGCTTCGTCTATTACACAACGGCGAAGTTGTTGCTGAAGTGCCTGCTGATGCACTTGCAGAAGATGCACCAGTTTATCATAAGCCATCTGCAGAGCCTGCTTATTATGCAGAGTTCCAAGCGATGGAGAACACAGAGCCAGCGGTAACTGATTACAAAGAAACTTTAAATGCACTTTTACAAGCACCTACAATTGCTTCAAAAGAGTGGGTTTACGATCAATACGATTACCAAGTGCGTACATCAACAGTTGTTACACCAGGTTCTGATGCTGCTGTTATTCGTGTACGTGGTACAAATAAAGGGTTAGCGATGACGACAGATTGTAACTCTCGCTATATTTATCTAGATCCAGAAGTGGGCGGTGCTATCGCAGTAGCTGAAGCAGCTCGTAATATCGTTGCCACTGGTGGTACGCCACTTGCTATTACTGATTGCTTAAACTTTGGTAATCCTGAGAAACCAGATATCTTCTGGCAAATTGAAAAATCAGCTGATGGCATTTCTGCTGCTTGTACAGCCTTAAATGCACCAGTAATTGGCGGTAACGTATCCCTTTATAATGAACGATCAGGCGAAGCGGTTTACCCAACGCCAACAATCGGTATGGTTGGACTTATTGAAGACTTAGCTCATGTAACAACTCAAGAAGTAAAAGCTGCTGGAGATGTAGTATTTGTGATTGGTGAGACAAATACTGAGTTTGGTGGATCGGAGCTTCAAAAATTATTAAACAATGGTGTTATCTCAGGTAAAGCACCAGCTATCGATTTAGAAGTTGAGGCTGCACGTCAGCAAGCATTACTAAAGGCTATTAAAGCTGGACTTGTACAATCTGCTCATGATGTGGCTGAGGGTGGTCTTGCTGTTGCCATTGCTGAAACAACATTTAGTGCAAATGGTCTTGGTGTTGACGTAACATTAACAGGTTCTGCGACAACGGCATTGTTCAGTGAAACACAATCTCGTTTTGTAGTAACAGTAAAAGAAGAAAATGCAGCTGCATTTGTAGAAATCGTCAAAGATGCACAGAAAATAGGTATTGTAACAAATGATGCACTTGTTAAAATCAACGGGGACAAAGGTGTGCTTGTAGAAGGTACAGTGGAGGAATTCCGTTCTAATTGGAAAGGAGCAATCCCATGCTTGCTGAACTCAGAGGCTTAAACGAAGAATGTGGGGTGTTTGGAATTTGGGGTAACCCAAATCCTGCACACCTTAGCTATTACGGGCTTCATGCTCTTCAACACCGTGGACAAGAAGGGGCTGGAATCGTTGTTTCAGACGGACAGCATCTTCGCGCGGTGAAAGGCGAAGGACTAGTTAATGATGTATTCAACGAAGATAAATTAAAGGCAGTGAACGGCAAAGCGGCTATTGCGCATGTTCGTTATACAACTGCTGGTGGTGGCGGTATTGAAAACGTACAACCATTATTATTCCACTCCTCAACTGGTAGCCTTTCAATTGCCCATAACGGTAACTTAGTCAATGCGACACATTTAAAACAGTATTTAGAGCGTCAAGGCAGTATTTTTCATTCTAGCTCTGATACGGAAGTGCTGGCGCATCTTATTAAGAAAAGCTCACATTCGCCATTCCGTGCGAAGGTGAAAAATGCCCTCTCCTTATTAAAGGGTGCGTATTCTTTCTTAATCATGACAAAGGATGAAATGCTTGTTGCACGTGATCCACATGGTTTACGTCCGCTATCTCTAGGAAAGTTAGGAGATGGCTGGGTGGTAGCTTCTGAAACTTGTGCATTTGATTTAATCGGCGCAGAATTTGTTCGTTCTGTTGAGCCTGGTGAATTATTAATTATAAACGATGAAGGTGTAAAGTCAGATCGTTTTGCAGAAATGGATAAACGTGCAATGTGCGCAATGGAGTATGTTTATTTAGCTCGTCCTGACTCAGATATTGATGGAATAAATGTTCATATGGCACGAAAACGTATGGGGAAACAGCTTGCTCGTGAATGTGCACATATTGAGGCTGATGTTGTAACAGGTGTACCAGACTCAAGTATTTCTGCAGCAATCGGTTTTGCTGAGGAAAGTGGTATTCCTTATGAGTTAGGTTTAATTAAAAATCGTTATGTAGGCCGTACATTTATTCAACCAACTCAGGAATTACGTGAGCGCGGGGTAAAAATGAAACTTTCCCCAGTTGTTCAAGTTGTGAAGGGGAAAAGAGTTGTGATGGTAGACGATTCAATCGTACGAGGTACAACTTCACGTCGTATTGTAAAAATGTTGAAGGATGCAGGTGCAGCAGAGGTACATGTTGTGATTTCTTCACCACCAATGACAGATCCTTGTTATTATGGCATTGATACGTCGACACATGAAGAATTAATCGCATCTAGCCATAATGTAGATGAAATCCGTGAAGCAATCGGGGCAGATACATTAACATTCCTTTCTGTTGAAGGTATGGTGGAAACAATTGCACGACCATATGAAGACGAAAATCGTGGACTATGCCTAGCTTGCTTTACTGGCAAATACCCTACAGAAATTTTCCCAGATACGATCTTACCACATGAAAAAGAACTATTACGTTAAGAAAAAAATTCAATCACGCCTAGCATTGCAAGACGCAGGTGTGCCAAGGTGATTTGGATGATAAGGAGGATCTCTGCGTGTCAAAAGCATATGAACAAGCAGGTGTAAATATTGAAGCAGGCTATGAAGCCGTAAAACGAATGAAATCTCACGTTGAACGCACAAACCGTCTAGGTGTGATGGGTACGTTCGGTGGCTTTGGCGGTATGTTTGACTTGTCAGAACTAAATCTTAAGGAGCCTGTTCTTATTTCAGGTACAGATGGTGTTGGGACAAAGCTTAAGCTAGCCTTTATGGTGGACAAGCATGATACGATTGGCGTGGACTGTGTAGCTATGTGTGTGAACGATATTGTGGCACAGGGTGCTGAACCACTGTACTTTTTAGATTATGTTGCACTTGGTAAAGCTGAACCAGCGAAAATTGAACAAATTGTCAAAGGTGTTGCAGATGGCTGTGTACAATCTGGTGCAGCATTAATCGGTGGTGAGACGGCAGAAATGCCAGGCCTTTATGAAGAGGATGAGTATGATTTAGCAGGTTTTGCAGTAGGTGCATGTGAAAAATCAGCTATCGTTACAGGTGAAAAAATCACTGAGGGTGACGTGCTTGTTGGGATTGCTTCAAGTGGTGTGCATTCAAACGGTTATTCTTTAGTGCGTAAAATTGTTTTTGCGGATAATGATTACGCAGTAGATGCAATTGTGGAAGGCTATGAGGATCTTGGCCCTATTGGAGAAGCCTTATTAGTGCCAACAAAATTATATGCAAAACCTGTACTTGCAGCTTTAAAATCAGCAGACGTTCATGGCTGCGCACATGTAACAGGCGGTGGCTTTTATGAAAATCTTCCTCGTATGATGCCAGAAGGGTTAGCAACTGAAATTGACTTAGGTTCATGGCCTGTATTACGTATTTTTGAGTTTTTGAAAGATAAAGGTCAGCTTGAGGATAAAGATTTATATAATGTCTTTAACATGGGCATCGGCTTCGTTTTAGCGGTACCTGCGGATGCAGCAGAAAAAGTGATTGCTACAGTGGAAGCTAATGGTGAAAAAGCATATCAAATCGGTCGCGTTGTCAAAGGCGAGGGTGTTGTATTTAATGGTTCACATGATGGGAGTTTAGTGTAATGACTGCACCTACTAAAATTGCCGTTTTTGCCTCAGGCAGCGGCAGTAATTTTCAGGCCATTCAAGAGGCAATTGAACGTGGAGAGCTACATGCAAAAGTCGAGCTTGTTGTGACAGACAAGCCTGGCGCGTTTGTAGTGACACGTGCCGAGAATTTTAGTATTCCAGTACTAGCTTTAAATCCAAAAGAGTTTGCTTCAAAAGCAGATTACGAGACAGCTATTATCGAGGCTTTACAGGAATGTAATGTGGAATGGATTGTGCTTGCTGGTTATATGCGACTGATTAGTGAAGTATTACTGTCAGCATTTCCACAGCGTATCGTGAATATCCATCCGTCATTATTACCTGCTTTCCCAGGTAAGGATGCTATTGGGCAGGCAATGGAACATGGAGTCAAAATAACAGGTGTAACTGTGCATTTTGTAGATGAAGGTATGGACACAGGTCCTATAATTGCACAAGCAGCAGTTGCCGTTATTGATGGTGACCGTGAGGCAACAGAAGTGGCTATTCATAAGCAAGAGCATGTACTATATACAACAGCTTTACAGCAATTGTTTAAGTAAACTATTGATGAGGAGTTAGGGCTACTCACTGAATACCTAACTCTACTCTATCAATAATTGTAAGACATTTTCGTGGCAGACACGATAAAAATTAGGAGGATATTGTTGTGACAAAACGTGCATTAATCAGTGTTTCCAATAAAGATGGTATTTTAGAATTTGCAAAAGAACTAGTAGCATTAGGTTATGAAATTTTATCAACTGGTGGTACAAAAAAAATGCTACAGGACAATCATGTTGCTGTAACAGCAGTTGATGAAGTAACTAAATTCCCTGAAATCTTAGATGGTCGTGTAAAAACATTAAACCCATTGATTCACGGTGGTTTATTAGGAAAATTCGACGATGCTTCTCATCAAGCGCAAATGAATGAGCATGGAATTGAGCCAATTGAGATTGTATGTGTTAATCTTTACCCGTTCGTTGAAACAATTTCAAAGCCTAATGTAACATGGGATGATGCTATCGAGAATATTGATATCGGTGGTCCAACAATGTTACGTTCTGCAGCAAAAAACCATCAATATGTCACAGTAATTGTGGATAGCAATGACTATGCAAACGTGTTAGAGGAACTAAAAGCAAACTGTACAACAACAATTGAAACACGTCGTAAGCTAGCTGCAAAAGTTTTCCGTCACACAGCTGCCTATGATTCCTATATATCAAACTACTTAACAGAAGAAGAGTTTCCAGAGAGCTTAACAATGACATATGAATTAAAGCAAAATTTACGCTATGGTGAAAATCCTCATCAAAAAGCGGCATTTTATCAAAAACGTCTCGGCTCTGACTTCTCATTAGCTTATGCAACGCAATTACATGGTAAAGAATTATCATACAATAATATTCAGGATGGCAATGCAGCATTACAAATTGTCAAAGAATTTGAAATGCCAGCAGCAGTTGCGGTAAAACATATGAACCCTTGTGGTGTTGGTACTGGTGTTACACTAGAGGAAGCATTTGATAAAGCATACGCTGCTGATTCTACTTCTATATTTGGCGGCATTATCGCATTAAATATGGAAGTGGATGCAGCAACGGCTGAAAAATTAAGTCATATATTCTTAGAAATTATTATTGCACCTGCCTTTACTCAAGATGCACTTGATATTTTAATGCAAAAGAAAAATATTCGTTTGTTAACAATTCCTTTTGAGCAAGCAAAACAAGATAGTTTCAATGTAGTATCTGTAGAAGGTGGGCTTCTTGTTCAAGAACCAGATCGTTACGGTTTTGCCAATGCTGATATCAAAGTAGTAACAGATCGTGAACCGACAGCACAAGAGTGGGAAGCATTACAGCTTGGCTGGTCGGTTGTCAAACATGTTAAATCAAATGCAATTGTCGTAACTGATTCCCAAATGACACTTGGTGTTGGCGCAGGTCAAATGAATCGTGTTGGTGCTGCTAAAATTGCTTTTGAGCAAGCTGGCGAGAAAGCAAAAGGTGCTGCATTGGCATCTGATGCGTTCTTCCCAATGAGTGATACAGTGGAAGCAGCGGCAGCAGCTGGTATTACGGCAATTATTCAACCAGGCGGCTCTATTAAAGATCAGGATTCTATTGATAAAGCAAATGAGTATGGTATTACAATGGTATTTACAGGAGTACGTCATTTTAAGCATTAATTAAAACATGTTAAATTTTAAGACCGAGATGTTGGTTCATCTCGGTCTTACTTACAAATAGGAGGATTTTCCCAAGATGAATGTATTAGTAATCGGAAGCGGTGGTCGTGAGCATACTATCGCTAAACAATTTAGTAATTCCCCATCAGTTCGAAAGGTATTTGTTGCACCTGGCAATGATGGTATGCGAGGCGATGCAGAGGTTGTTGCTATTGATACGATGGATTTTGCTGGTTTGGCGCAATTTGCAAAAGAAAATGCAGTGGATTTGACTTTCGTCGGACCTGAGCAACCACTTGCTGAAGGGATTGTAGATTTCTTTATTGCTCGTGGTTTACGTGTATTTGGTCCAACAAAAGAAGCAGCACAAATCGAAAGCAGTAAATCATATGCTAAGGATATTATGAACAAATACAATATCCCAACAGCGGCTCACGAAACGTTTACGGAAGCAGATAAGGCGATCACATATATTAAAGAACAAGGTGCACCTATTGTGATTAAGGCGGATGGCTTGGCTGCTGGTAAAGGTGTAGTTGTTGCCATGACACAGGAAGAAGCTATTGAAGCGGTTCAGGATATGATTGGTAATCAACGTTTTGGTGAATCTTCCTCTCGTGTTGTTATCGAGGAATTTTTAGATGGCGAAGAATTCTCATTTATGTCATTTGTTCATAAAGGTCAGATTTATCCAATGGTTATTGCTCAGGATCATAAACGAGCATATGATGGCGATAAAGGTCCTAATACAGGTGGGATGGGTGCTTATTCACCAGTACCCCAAATTTCACAGGAAGTAGTGGACGTAGCTTATAAAACAATCGTTGAACCAACTGTTCAAGGCATGGAATCAGATGGTGTATCGTTTACTGGGATTTTATATGCAGGGCTCATATTAACACAAAACGGTCCAAAAGTAATTGAGTTTAATGCACGCTTTGGCGATCCAGAAACACAAGTCGTTTTACCACGTATGGTTTCTGATTTTGGTGATTTCATGATGGCTCTACTGGATGAAAGACCATTTGATTTACAATGGTCAGAAGATGCAATGCTTGGTGTTGTAATTGCTGCAGAAGGATATCCAGGGGACGTTGAAAAAGGACATGTATTACCAAGTTTAGAGAATCTATCGGCTTCACATGCC
The DNA here is from genome assembly GCA_002973635.1 of Lysinibacillus sp. B2A1. GTDB lineage: Bacteria > Bacillota > Bacilli > Bacillales_A > Planococcaceae > Lysinibacillus. Next base: position 4,834,783 of record CP027224.1, on the reverse strand, counting down.
GTATTCCATGCAGGTACAAAGCTTGTAGATGACAAATTTGTTGGTAACGGTGGACGAGTTTTATTAGTTGGAGCAAAAGCATCTACTCTAAAAGAAGCGCAAGAAAAAGTATATGCAGGTATTGCAACTGAAGAATGGAACAATTTCTTCTACCGCAAAGATATCGGTTGGCGAACATTTAAATAAAATTTCATCATGCTTTGAAACTTATTATCGTTATCAAACGTATGATTTATAAGGGTAAGAGCCGTCTCGTATAGTTGAGACGGCTCCTTTGACTAAGAAGGATTTTGTGCTTTATTTGTAGAATTTCTACTGTCTGAGGAATTTTGATTTGAAGTGCTGGCGTCAGATTGCTTTAAAGCAGTTGGGTTTGATACTGACGAATTACCAGATATGGCAGAGGAGAAATCCTTCATGAGCTTGTCGATTTGCTCGGATGACATGGATGGATTAGATGTCATAGATTGATCAGATGACATAGAATTTTGTCCGCTGAGCATACTTTGCATAGAGCTATTCATGGCATTTTGCATATTGGAATTCAGTAAAGATTTTGTTGGGCAATATTTAAAGATACCCTCAGCCATTTTCATAGCACCTAATGCAATCAATAATCGACCTCCCGTACAGTTAGGATTTCTTGAGACCCTAGCGATGCCAAATGCCGTCATACTTGTACCCATGGCAAAGCGACAGAAGGCATTTTTTTCACTTAAATTAGCTTGTTGCATCATACTATTTCCTCCTTTAGTCATTGTGGAAAAAATAAAGCGGGGTGCACTTTGCTTTATGAAAGTGCTGTGTTACGATTGAAACAAGATGATTGCATAAAAGCCGCATTTTAAAGATAAAATGCACTTATGCAGTAGTAGTATGTGATATCACATTAGAATTACACAATGAAATTTTACGTAATTTAGGAAGGAGCGGATAGAATGGATCCAGTATGGAAAATTACAAAATTACGCCAACAATTAGCGGTAATTGATGGTAAAAAGGCACCGGATATTGTGTTAAAAAATGCACGGTATTTACATAGCATGCTCAAACAATGGGTAGTAGGAAACATTTGGATTTTAGGAGATCGAATTGTCTATGCTGGTGACAGAATGCCTCCTTTTATAGAGGGAACAGAGGTAGTGGATTGTACGAATAAAACAATTGTACCAGGCTATATCGAACCTCATGTCCATCCATTTCAGCTCTATCATCCACAATCTTTTGCTGATTTTTGCGGACAGTTAGGCACAACTGCTTTTATTTCTGATAATTTAAGTTTTGTTTTATCTTTAGAAAATAAGAAAGCGTTTTCAATATTGAATCACTTGAAAAAGCTTCCGTTTTCTTTTTACTGGTGGACACGCTTTGATTCACAAACTGAGATGGAGCAGGAGGAAGAAATTTTCTCTAATACATCAATCTTAGAATGGTTAGAGCGGGATGATGTTCTACTTGGAGGAGAATTAACGGGCTGGCCAAGATTGCTGCATGGAGATGACCAAATGCTCTATCGTATGCAAATGGCTAAAGGATATGGCAAAAAAATAGAAGGACACTTTCCTGGAGCATCAGAAAGAACGTTAGCCCGCATGAAATTACTTGGCGCAGATGGTGATCATGAAGCAATGACAGTGGAGGAAGTGGAAAGGCGTATTATGCAGGGGTATGCTGTAACACTGCGCCATTCTTCGATTCGCCCAGATTTACCGCATCTCTTAAAAGGAATTGTAGAAAAAAAGCTTCCTATTTTTGATCATTTAATGATGACGACGGATGGTTCAACGCCTTCCTTCCATCAGGATGGTGTAATGGATAAATGTATTCAAGTAGCTTTAGATGCAGGAGTATCACCAATAGATGCCTATCAAATGGCTACTTATAATGTGGCACGCTATTATAATATGTCCAACTTACATGGCTTTATCGCGACAGGACGCTTTGCTTCTTTGAATATATTACAAGATGAATGGCATCCAGTTCCTGAAAGCGTACTATCTAAGGGTATCTGGCTAAAACGTGATGGACAGCGAGTGCATAAGCTTGCTGCTATTGATTATTCAGCTATTCCAACGTTTAATTTAGGGTTTTCGTTAAATTCTCATGATTTCCAGTTTTCAATGCCTTTTGGAATCGAGCTTGTGAACGATGTAATTACAAAACCATATAATTCATTAGTTACTAGAGAGGGACAGCTTGCTGATCATGATGAGTGCTACTTAATGCTCATTAATAGAGACGGCAATTGGCATGTAAATACGATGATTAAAGGCTTCGCGACTAGTGTTCAAGGATTTGCCTCATCTTACTCCAATACAGGTGATATTTTACTTATTGGAAAAAATAAAGAGGATATGATAAAAGCCTTTGAGGAAATGAAGGCAATGCAGGGTGGCATTGTCCTTGTAGAAAAGGGAGAGGTTATTGCTTCTATTCCTTTGACAATCGGTGGTCTACTTTATGATGGAGATGTAGAGGAGCTAACAAATAAAGAACTAGCTTTAAAACAAGCATTAGCTGAACGTGGTTATCGCCTAGGTGACGCAATCTATACTTTATTATTTTTACAATCTACACATTTACCTTATATCCGTATAACACCAAAAGGGATTTTTGATGTTATGAAGAATAAGTTATTATTACCAGCAGTTATGCGCTAGCTGTGTTTTCACTTTAGCGTAATCATAGTCCAATTACAGTTTGTGTGATTGTTTAAAGGAGAGAGAGTAATGCTTGTGTTTAAATCAAAAAAACTATTCATCACTATGGCATTTAGTGCCTTGTTGATAGGAGGATGTTCAAAGGATTCCTCAGAAGTAAAGGAAGACGAAAAGAACAAAGCTGAAGAAGAGCCAGTTATTGAGGAGCCTGTAAAAGAGGAAGCATTTCTTGCGCCATTAACAGGTGAGGTTGTTAAAGGGGAAATCACACAACGTCCAATTATCGTGACGATTAATAATCATCCAGCTGCACGTCCTCAATCGGGAATAGCAGCAGCAGATATTATTTATGAAATGCTGGCAGAGGGTGATGTTACTCGTTTTTTAGCCGTCTATCAAAGTGAGTTACCAGAAAATTTTGGGCCTGTTCGTAGTGCAAGATCCTATTTTGTCGATATCGCTAAAGGCTTCGATGCTTTTTATGTAGCTCATGGTTATAGCCCGGAAGCTAAATCAATGCTTGAGAATAATGTAATCGATAATATTAATGGCATGAATTATGATGGTACACTCTTTAAACGTTCAAAGGATCGTGTTGCACCACATAATTCCTATATTACATCTGAGAATTTATTAAAAGGTGCTAAAAATATAGGCGCTTCAATGATTTACAGTGAAAAAGTGCGTCAGGCTTTTTATGAACCTGATGAACGTGGTAAAATAGGCATTGAAACAAGTAAAGTTGACATTTACTACGGAAATAGTGAGTATTTCCACAATTCGTATGTGTATGATCATCAAAGTAATCATTATGGACGACAATCGGCTGGCGTTGACACAAAGGATATATTAACAGGCGAAGCATTATCATTGGCAAATGTTCTATTTTTTGAAATGAATCATCGAACTATTGATAATGTTGGACGCCAAGAAATTGATTTAACTTCTGGTGGAAATGCGTACGTATTCCAAAATGGCTTTATGAGAGAAGTTAAATGGGCTAATATTGATGGATTACCGATGGCTGTAGAAGAATCTGGGGAGCTTGTTAAATTAGTACCAGGAAAGTCATGGATTCATTTCGTACCAGCTTCACCAGGGTTACAGGCAATGGTGAAAACGCAGCCTTAAAGGGAGGAAAATTGCATGCAAATCGAAAAAATTCGAGGGCATCAAACAGATCAATTGTTTAAAGCAGTGTTAGAGCTGAAAGACATCGAAGAATGCTATAAGTTTTTTGATGATTTATGTACGATTAGTGAAATTCAATCACTGGCACAACGTTTTGAAGTTGCGCATTTATTACGTTTAAAGAAAACCTACGAGTCCATCAAAAAGGAAACAGGTGCTAGTACAGCAACTATTTCTCGCGTACGACGTTGCTTTGATTATGGGAACGATACATATGATGAAATGCTAGGTCGTTTGTATCCTGATGAAAAACCATTTCAAGCACCAAAAGAATAGTAGGTAAAGAGGCTGGGTAGAGTTTCTGCTCAGTCTTTTTCATTTTTTTGTCGTCAGTCATAAGCTATACTTGTAAACGAATAGATAGAAAATGATAGGTGGTAAAATAAATGGATTATTTAGAATGGAGACATGTGTTTAAGCTCGATCCAGCTAAGGAAATTACAGATGAGGCATTAGAAAAAATTTGTGAATCAGGAACAGATGTCATTTTAGTTGGTGGAACAGATGGTATAACATTAGACGGTGTATTAGATTTGCTTGTTCGTGTAAGACGCTTTGAAGTACCGATAGCGCTTGAAATTTCTACAATCGATTCGATAACTCCAGGCTACGACTATTACTTTATTCCGACAGTGTTAAATAGTGATGATCCTAAATGGATTAAAAACTTACACCATGAAGCTATAAAGGAATATGGGGATATCATGGTATGGGATGAGCTAGTAGCTGAAGGCTATTGTATATTAAATCCACATTGTAAGGCTGCTGAGGTGACAAATGCGAAAACAGATTTATCAATAGATGATATTGTTGCTTATGCACGTCTGGCAGAAAACTTTTTTAAGCTACCAGTATTTTATGTAGAATATAGCGGAACTTATGGTGATATTAATGTTATTAGTGCTGTGAAGCAGGAGCTTAATAATACACGATTGTTTTACGGTGGTGGTATTACTTCTACTAAACAGGCCGCAGAAATGGCAAAATATGCGGATACAGTAGTAGTAGGTAATATTATTTATGATGATTTAAAAGCTGCGCTTGCGACTGTTAAGGCTGTTAAAAATACGATATAATTTAAGAACAAATGTTTGTAAGGCGGTGCAAAATGGAACAGTTAACAAAAAATTTATTAGCAGGTATGAATCCTGAGCAGGAGAATGCAGTCAAAACGACTGAAGGACCGCTTCTTATTATGGCGGGTGCGGGTTCGGGAAAAACGCGTGTACTAACACATCGTATTGCGTATTTAATCATTGAAAAAGAAGTATATCCATCAAAAATTTTAGCCATCACTTTTACCAATAAAGCGGCACGAGAAATGCGAGAGCGTATTGATGGCATTCTTGGTAATGGGACGGGTGATAGTATGTGGGTATCCACATTCCACTCGATGTGTGTACGTATTTTACGACGTAATATTGATCAGCTTGGAATGTCACGTAATTTTTCAATTTTAGATTCCACAGACCAACTATCAGTCATTAAAAATGTGATGAAGGAAGAAAATATTGATTCAAAGCGCTTTGAACCTCGTGCAATTTTAAATGCAATTAGTGCAGCAAAAAACGAATGTATTGCAGCAGAGGATTATGTCGCCCAAATCAATGAGCATAATCCCTACGAAAAAACGGTTGCACAAGTTTACAAAGGCTATGAAAAAAGATTACGCCGCAACCAATCCCTAGATTTCGATGATTTAATAATGACCACTATTACCTTGTTCAAGCGAGTCCCAGAAGTGCTTGAATACTATCAAAATAAATTCCAATATATTCATGTTGATGAGTATCAAGATAGTGCGACACGTTGCTAATTGAAAAGATTAGCCACTAACGAATGTTAGGAGAACTAAGAATCAGAAGAGTCGAATGAAGAGGTAACGCTCAGAAAGGCTCGCCTAATCCTCCGAATAGCGTAGTTTTGTGCAATCAAAGCTAGGTTATAAGCTCGGTGAAGTCAGTTGAATATCACCCTAATCGAAAGAAGGAAAGCGGAATAGAGGTATTCTGTGTGATAGATAGGCTGGGGTTCTATAAGAAAATCTATGGTTAGAATGTAAATTATACAACTATTTACTGACGAAATTCCGAATGTACGGCTCTAGAGGTATAGCCATTCGAAAGGGTGGTCCGTCACGCGCGGGTTAGTGAGGTGGAGTAAGATTTGTCTTTATGAAACACCTTATGATGTTACAGGCATCATCCAGCTAACAGGGTTAGAGGAATGACCTAAGGATTTTATATGAAAAGATATGATTCTTGGAACGTGGGAAGCTGGTTACGTGGAGAGATTGCACTCAGTGAAGCGGTATGAGGGAAAGCTACTATGTATGTATAACCTCATTTTAAGCACAGTGAAAGTGATGGCACAGTACCAGTGAAGCCGTGATAATAAGCGGTGGAGGGATAGCCATTAGTTAGTTAATTGAAAAAACAGGCTATATTTCGTGACTAATAGGCTCAAGTAGGACTAAGAGAAACGAAATAGTAGAATGAAGAGCAATTAATTGATGGAACGCCGTATGAGAGGAAACTCTCACGTACGGTGTGAATGGGGGGAAAAGCTAGAGACCACTTCAAAGGCTTACCTATCCATATCCAATAAATCCCAATATTTACTTGTGCAGTTATTGGCTAAAAAATTTAAAAACATTTGCGTTGTAGGGGATTCAGACCAATCAATTTATCGTTGGCGCGGAGCAGACATTGGCAATATCCTGTCCTTTGAAAAGGACTATCCAAATGCAAAGGTTATTATGCTTGAACAAAATTATCGTTCAACAAAACGCATCCTCCAAGCAGCAAATGACGTCATTCAGAATAATACAACACGTTACCCGAAAGAACTGCGTACAGAAAATGCAGAAGGTGAAAAAATCGTCTTGTACAAAGCGTATAACGAGCAAGAGGAAGCACAATTCGTTATACAAACAATCCAACAGCTTATGAAAAAAGATAATCGCTCATTCGATGATTTTGCGATTTTATATCGTACAAATGCACAGTCACGTGTAATGGAGGAAGCGCTTGTTAAATCCAATATAGCTTATCAAATTGTTGGCGGTACAAAGTTCTATGATCGTAAAGAGATTAAGGATTTACTGGCTTATTTACGTCTGATTGCCAATAATGATGATGATTTATCGCTTGCACGTATTATTAATGAACCAAAGCGTAGTATTGGTGCCACCTCCTTTGAAAAAATGGCGCGCTATGCAATTGAACAAGATCGTTCAATTTTTGATGCCATGAATGACCTTGTATTTATGGGGCTAACAGGCAAGGCTGCAAATTCAGCAGAGCAATTCTATGCAATGATTAAAGGCTTTACAGAGATGCAGGAATATTTATCGGTTACTGAAATGGTAGAGCAGGTGATCGAAAAATCCGGTTATCGAGCAATGCTACAAAATGAAAAAACGATTGAAGCAGAAAGCCGTCTAGAAAATATTGAAGAATTTTTATCAGTAACAAAAGCATTCGAGGAGCGTAGTGATGATAAGAGCTTAATAGCCTTCTTAACAGATTTAGCACTTATTGCAGATATTGATGCATTGGACAAAGAGGATACATCCAAAGGCAACATTATTTTAATGACGATGCATGCCGCAAAGGGTTTAGAATTCCCTGTTGTCTTTATCATTGGAATGGAAGAAAATATCTTCCCGCACTCTCGTTCACTTGATGATATGGATGAAATGGAAGAAGAACGGCGTTTAGCGTATGTTGGCATCACTCGTGCAGAGGAGCGTTTGTATTTGACATGTGCACAAAGCCGAACGATTTTTGGTCGTTCTAGTTATAACAATGCCTCTCGTTTTTTACGTGAAATTTCAGAGGAGATTACAGAGTCTATTTCCAAAGGTGGTGCGAAACCTGAAGTTCCATTTGCTGCTAGTAGCCGTTCAGCAGGCAATTATCAAAGGCGAATACTTGGAGACATTCAGAAAACGCAACCTGCAACCTCTCGATTACAAGCAACTGGTGGGGACCAATTTGGCTGGAAGGCTGGAGATAAAGCAGTTCATAAAAAATGGGGAACAGGTATGGTTGTCAGTGTAAAAGGTGAGGGTGATGGTACAGAGCTAGATATCGCTTTTCCACAGCCAATCGGCATTAAGCGATTACTAGCACAATTTGCACCTATTGAAAAAGCGTAAGCGGAGGAACTAAAATGAACGAAATCGAGCAACGCATTGCAGAGTTAAATAAATTATTGCATAAATATGGTCATGCCTACTATGTGTTGGATCAACCTGTCGTAGCAGATAGTGTCTATGATCAATTATTACATGAGCTTATTGCGCTAGAAGAAGCAAACCCATCATTAATTTACCCAGATTCACCGACCCAGCGAGTTGGTGGTGCAGTGGTAGAGGGCTTTAAAAAGGTAACGCACGATTATCCCATGCTAAGTCTTTCTAATGCTTTTAATGAAGCTGATTTACGAGAGTTTGACCGAAAAGTACGCCAAGCAATTGGTGATCACTTTTCTTATGTTTGCGAGCTAAAAATCGATGGTCTTGCCATTTCCTTGAAATATGAAAATGGTGTTTTTGTACAAGGCGCAACGCGCGGAGACGGTGTCGTAGGAGAAGATATTACAGCGAATTTAAAAACGATTCGCGCAATACCTTTGCGTTTAAAGGAACCAATCACGATAGAGGTACGTGGTGAGGCGTATATGCCTAAGAAATCCTTTGAAGCATTAAACACTCAGCGTGTTGACAATGGAGAGGAGCTATTTGCCAATCCTCGAAATGCAGCTGCTGGCTCTTTACGTCAGCTAGACCCTAAAATTGCTGCAAGTCGTCAATTATCAACATTCATCTATGCTATTGGCGGCGATGGTGAAGTATATGGCATCGATGGTCATGCAGAAATGCTTGATTATTTAGAGGATTTGGGATTCTCTTCCAATAAGGAACGCCAGCGCTGTTCAACAATTGAGGAGGTATTAGCCTTTATTGATAAATGGACAGAAAATCGTTCGAATTTAGCTTATGAAATTGACGGCATTGTGATTAAGGTGGACCGTTTTGCTCATCAGGATGAACTAGGATATACAGCAAAGAGTCCACGCTGGGCAATCGCCTATAAATTCCCTGCTGAGGAAGTAGTGACAACATTACTTGATATTGATTTAACAGTTGGTCGTACAGGTGTTGTGACGCCAACTGCCATTTTAACGCCTGTTCAAGTGGCGGGTACAACAGTTCAACGTGCATCATTGCACAATGAAGATTTAATCCGTGAAAAGGATATTCGTATAGGCGATACAGTCATTATCCGAAAAGCTGGTGACATTATTCCGCAAGTTGTAGGAGTGCTGCTGGAGCAACGACCTGAGGATACAGTGCCTTACGAAATGCCTAAAAATTGCCCTGTCTGTGATAGTGAGTTGATTCGTATAGAGGGCGAAGTAGCATTGCGTTGTGTAAATCCTGCATGTTTTGCACAAATTGCTGAAAGTATTAAATACTTTGTATCCCGAAATGCGATGAATATTGATGGTCTTGGTGATAAAGTTGTTGAGCAATTATTGCGCGCGGAATTAATTCACGATGTATCTGATTTATATCATTTAACTGTTGAGCAACTTGTTGAGCTTGAGCGTATGGGTGAAAAATCAGCGACAAATTTAGTGCATGCTATCCAGGCCTCAAAGGAAAATTCAATGGAGCGCTTATTGATTGGATTAGGGATACGACATGTTGGTGAAAAGGCTGCAAAAATAGTGTCCGAAACATATGGAACGATGGAGGCAGTGATGGTAGCAACAGAGGAGCAGCTAGTTGAAATTTATGAGATTGGCGATAAAATGGCCTCTTCGCTTGTCGAGTATTTTTCAAATGAGGATGCACGTGCAGTGATTGGTCGTCTAGGAGAAGCAGGCGTCAATATGATATATAAAGGTAAAAGGGTAGAGGTAACTGTAGGAGATAATCCTTTTGCAGGTAAAACAATTGTCTTAACTGGTAAACTTGAGCAATTGACACGTAACGAAGCAAAGGCGAAAATAGAAGAGTTGGGCGGTATTGTTACAGGCAGTGTCAGCAAAAAAACAGATCTTGTAATTGCAGGCGCTGATGCCGGTTCTAAACTAACAAAAGCTGAGCAGTTAGGTATTGAAGTTTGGAATGAGGACAGCCTGATAGAACAACTTAACCTCGTTTAACAATTTAGGTGATTATCATAATACTTGATGAACTGTCCTAACCAGTTTGACAGAAAGCCAAGGTATTCTAATAGCAGATGCCAGCTTTCTGTTTACATAAGAACAGATTCATCAAGTAGAAATTGAATTTCAGTAAAGGAGTATTAAAATAATGAAGTCATTTCGACTCATTCCAGCAATTATCGCTGCTACAATGCTAGTTGGCTGTGTGCCTACTAAGAAGGGGACAGAGCTTACACAGGAGACACAACAGGAAAAAGCGGAAACAACGGTTATTCCAAGCTTCAAGATAGATGAATCCTACTATGGTGCGCTAACGCCTTACAAAGAAAGCGCTAGCCGAGGATTGGTAGTTTCCAATTTATATACAAAATATGATATGAAGGAAGTAGAAACAGGCTTGATGCGTCTTTCTCAAAATGAGTTTGACACAGAGAATTTTTTCTTCCAGGAAGGTCAATATTTAGCTAAAAGTACAGTGACCGATTGGCTAAAGCGTAGTTCCCAAATCAAGGATGGTTTAAATCCTCCTTCAACGGAATCTATGCCAGCAGAAGAGCGTGCAAAGAAGGCACCTATATATTTATCGCATATTGTTGAGCAGAATTATTTAACGAAGACAAAAGATAATAAAGTGAAATTAGGCGGTATTTCGATAGGACTTTCCTTAAACTCTATTTACTATTATCAAAAAGTAAAATATGGGGAGTATTATGAGGAACCAATACCAGAGTCAGCTCTTGTTGAACAAGGCAAGAAAATGGCTACTGAAATTGTGTCTCGTCTAAGAGCTCGTGAAGAATTGAAAGATGTCCCAATTGTAGTAGGCTTATTTAAACAGAAAGCTAATAATGATATTATTCCAGGGACATATTTTAGCTATGGCGTTGCAAAAGCTGGACAAAATGATGTAGCAGATTGGCAAGCGATTGATGAAGAGTATGTCCTATTCCCAACAGATGAATCGAAGGATGTTTATCGAGAGGATAGCAAAAACTTTAAGAAATTTAAACTGGATATCGATAAATATTTTTCTAACTATACGAGTGTGATAGGAACAGGCTTCTATCAAAATAAAGATATTCAAAAGCTAAAAATTGAAGTACCCATTCAATTCTTCGGTCAAGCAGAAATTATGGGTTTTACCCAATATCTAACTGGTGTTGTCATGAATTATTTCGAAAATATCAATGTTGAGGTAAGTATTACTTCGATAAACGGTCCAGAGGCGTTAATTATTAAGAAACCGAATGATAAAGAACCTTATGTGCATATCTATGAATAAACTATAGTCAGCTCTGCGCTGGCTATATTTTTATGTATCCATCCAAAGAAAAGCTAGAAAACAAAGGTTAGAAATAACGAAGAAATGGATACACCTATAAAGAGACAACACTCTGCCACAGTAGTGAAAGTTTCTATATTTTTGGTGAAAGTTGTGATTTTTAATAGGAAAAATGTTATGATTATTTGCATGGTTAACTTTATTCAACCCTATTGTTATCAAGAAAAACAATAATTTGAATGTGTATTCGGAGGTGTAAAAAATGGCAAAATTAACAAAAGAGGAAGTTAAGCACGTTGCAAATTTAGCACGTCTTGCTATATCAGAAGAGGAAGCTGAAAAATTTGCTGAACAGCTTGGTAAAATCACAGATTTCGCAGAGCAATTAAACGAGCTAGATACAACGAATGTTGAACCAACAACCCACGTGTTACCATTAGTAAACGTTATGCGTGAAGATGTGGCAACAAAAGGCTTAGACCGCGAAGTAATGATGTTAAACGTAAAGGAACAAGAAGATGGTCAAGTAAAAGTACCAGCTATCATGTAATACTAAAAAATAGGAGGATTCCTCATGACGTTATTTGAACGTTCAGCAAAGGAGCTACAAGCTGACATTAAAGCGGGTAACTTAACTATCGCTGATTTAACAAAAGAAGCATATGAACGTATTGCCAAGCTTGATGGAGATGTACAAGCTTTCCTTGCTTCAAATGAAGAGAAAGCAACTGCACAAGCAACTGAAATGGACAAAGTGCCATTTGAAGAGCGTGGACCACTGTTTGGTCTTCCTATCGGTGTGAAAGACAACATCGTAACAGAAGGCTTAGAAACAACTTGTGCTTCTAAAATTCTAGAAGGCTTTACGCCAATATATGATGCAACTGTAGTGAAAAAGCTACGTGATGCTGGAATGGTAACGATCGGTAAACTAAATATGGATGAGTTCGCAATGGGATCTTCCAATGAAAACTCATACTATAAAACAACAAAAAATCCTTGGAACTTAAACCACGTACCAGGCGGTTCTTCAGGTGCATCTGCCGCAGCAGTAGCAGCAGGTGAAGTACCATTCTCACTTGGTTCTGATACAGGTGGTTCTATCCGCCAACCAGCAGCTTATTGCGGCGTGGTAGGGATGAAGCCTACATATGGTCGTGTATCTCGTTTTGGACTAGTTGCATTTGCATCTTCTTTAGATCAAATTGGACCAATTACACGTAATGTTGAAGATAATGCTCTTTTACTTGAGGCAATTGCAGGTTTAGATCCTAATGATTCAACATCTGCTAACGTAGAAGTACCAAACTATGTAGCAGCTCTAACTGGTGATGTAAAAGGCTTACGCATCGCTGTACCAAAAGAATTCCTTGGTGAAGGTGTTGGTGAAGCAGCACGTCAATCAGTGCTTGATGCGTTAGAAGTATTAAAAGGCTTAGGTGCTTCAGTAGAAGAAGTCTCACTTCCTCACTCCAAATATGCACTTGCTGCTTACTATATCCTATCTTCTTCTGAAGCGTCCTCGAACCTTTCTCGTTTCGACGGTATCCGCTATGGTTTCCGCGCAGAAAACGTTACAAATTTAATGGACCTTTATAAAGAAACACGTGCACAAGGCTTTGGTGATGAAGTAAAACGCCGTATTATGCTAGGTACTTACTCACTAAGTGCAGGTACGTACGATGCTTACTACAAAAAAGCACAACAAGCTCGCACACTAATCAAAGCAGACTATGACAAAGTATTCGAAGACTTTGACGTAATCATTGGACCAACTGCACCAACACCAGCATTCAAAATTGGTGAAAACGTGGATGATCCAATGACAATGTATGCAAACGATATTTTAACGATTCCAATCAACCTAGCTGGTGTACCAGCCATTTCAATCCCATGTGGCTTAGAGAATGGACTACCATTAGGCTTACAAATTATTGGTAAATACTTTGACGAAGCAACTATTTACCGTGTAGCTCATGCTTTTGAACAAGCAACAGAGTTCCATAAACAAGTTCCTCAAATTTGGGAGGGAAAATAACATGAACTTTGAAACAGTCATTGGTTTAGAAGTACACGTTGAGTTGAAAACGAACTCAAAAATCTTCTCACCAGCACCAGCTCATTTCGGTGCTGAACCAAATACAAATACAACAGTTATTGACTTAGGATATCCTGGTGTTCTGCCAGTGCTAAATAAAAATGTTGTAGATTTCGCAATGCGTGCAGCACTTGCACTGAATATGGAAATCGAGCAAGAAACAAAATTTGACCGTAAAAACTATTTCTATCCTGACAATCCGAAAGCTTATCAAATTTCTCAATTCGATAAACCAATCGGTAAAAATGGTTGGATCGATATTGAAGTAGATGGCTATACAAAACGTATCGGTATTACACGACTTCATATGGAAGAGGATGCTGGTAAGCTTTCTCATGCTGGTGACCACTCTTTAGTTGACTTTAACCGTCAAGGTACACCACTTGTAGAAATCGTATCTGAGCCAGACATTCGTACACCAAACGAAGCATACGCTTATCTTGAAAAATTAAAATCGATTATCCAATATACGGATGTGTCTGACTGTAAAATGGAAGAAGGTTCACTACGATGTGATGCCAATATTTCTATTCGTCCATATGGTCAAGAGGAATTTGGTACGAAGACAGAGCTTAAAAACCTTAACTCTTTCAACTTCGTTCGTCGTGGTTTAGAGCATGAGGAATTACGTCAAGCGGACGTTCTTCTTTCTGGTGGTGTCATTGAGCAAGAAACGCGTCGCTTCGATGAAAAAACAGGTAAAACAATCCTTATGCGTGTAAAAGAAGGAACAGACGATTATCGTTATTTCCCAGAGCCTGACTTAGTTCGTCTATCAATTGATGACGAATGGCTAGAGCGTGTAAAATCAGAAATACCAGAGCTTCCAGACGCGCGTAAAAAACGTTATGTTGAGGAAATGGGTTTAACATCATATGATGCAGGTGTTCTTGTTATTTCAAAAGAAATCTCTGACTTCTTCGAGGCTATGACAGCGAACGGTGCAGATGCTAAGCTTTCTGCCAACTGGTTAATGGGTGATGTTTCTGCTTATTTAAATGCGGAGCAAAAGGATCTTAAAGATACTGCATTAACGCCCGAAAATCTTGCTGAAATGGTGAAATTAATCACTGATGGTACAATTTCTTCTAAGATTGGTAAAAAAGTGTTTGCTGAATTAGTAGAAAATGGCGGCTCAGCACAAGAGATCGTCAAAGCAAAAGGTTTAGTTCAAATTTCAGATGAAGGTGCATTACTTGCGATTGTTACAGAGGTTCTAGACAATAATGCACAATCAATCGAAGACTTTAAAAATGGTAAGGATCGTGCTATCGGCTTCTTAGTAGGTCAAATTATGAAGGCTACAAAAGGCCAAGCAAACCCTCCAATGGTCAATAAATTATTACAACAAGAAATTGCAAAGCGTTAAAAAAAGATGGTACTAGGCTATAGCCTTAGTACCATCTTTTCTTTTATAGTTTAGTTTCCACTAAATCTCCATCCCGATAAGTGAATGGCGATGGGTAGCGTATGTATTAAATACTTGATCTCCAACTTTCATTCGTTGAGCTTTCGTTAAAATTTTTATTTAATCATGCAAGTTGTTGCTGCTCTATATAAACAGGATCTACGTGTTATCAGAAAGGGTCTTGTGGTAATTGAATATGGTGCCGTTTTCCGAGGTACCCATGATTCATTACACTTTGGAATTACGAAAATTATTATACCTTCTCTTTTATTTATCTCTTTTTTCTACGATGTTCTGTAATATAATAGCTTATCTATAAATTTTAGGTTATAAATAAAGAAGTTCATTATTTTTATAAAGCTTTACAGTTGTCTAAAAAGAGTATTCATAGTAAAAATATAGAATAGAAAATAAAACATTAGGGGGATACCTACAATGAAAACAGAGCAACAATATTTTGATGAAGCCACTTCAATTCAGCAATATATGGATAATATGACGACACTAAAAGAGGAGAGTTTTCGCATTTATGATGGCTTCGAAGTGCCAACAAATGATGGTTTTGTAGAGCTGCTAAAAGACAAGCAGCCTAAGATTTTAACGATTACAGAGGATTGGTGTGGTGATGCTATGCTAAACAATCCGATTATTCGCAGAGTTGCAGAAGCGGCAGGCCTAGAGATGCGAGCTGTACTGCGTGATGAGGATACAGATTTAATTGATCGCTATTTAACAAATGGTGGGCGTGCTATTCCAATCTATCTTTTATTAAATAATGCTGGACAGGTTATCGGAAAATGGGGACCTCGTGCACCACAATTACAGGAACTAGTAGTGAGCAAACGAGCAGGACTACCTGATAAAGAAGATCCAACATTTGAAGATGCACAAAAGGCATTATATGCGGAAATTCGTGAGGAAAATATAACGAATCAATCCTATTGGACATTTGTTTATGAGGATTTTAAAAATCAAGTGACAGCTGCGTGGGAATAGTCGTTAATGGAGTGCGGTGTGTCTAAAAAATAGTGCAACATTTCGGCGAATATTTCGTTGAATGAAATAGAATCTTATGAAGCAGGAAGGTATGTTATGAAACGTGCAAGAATCATTTATAATCCTACATCTGGACGAGAGGTATTTAAAAAGCATCTACCAGAAGTATTGGAAAAACTAGAGGTAGCAGGCTATGAGACATCTTGTCATGCAACAACTTGTGAAGGCGATGCAACCATTGCGGCAAAAAATGCAGTAGAACGTGGCTTTGATATTATTATTGCGGTTGGTGGAGATGGCACATTAAATGAAGTTGTTTCAGGTGTGAGCCCATTCGAAAAACGTCCAAAAGTTGGTTTAATTCCGATGGGTACAACAAATGACTTTGCTCGCGCTGTGCATATTCCCCGAAATATTGAAGATGCTGTAGATATTATTATACAGGGTGATACGTTGCCAGTGGATGTAGGTTTATTAAATGGGGAACGCTATTTCATCAATATTTCTGCGGGTGGCCGCATTACCGAGTTGACCTACGAAGTACCAAGTAAAATGAAAACAATGCTAGGACAGCTAGCTTATTATTTAAAAGCAGTAGAAATGATTCCATCCATCAAGGCTTCCCACATGCGTATTGAATATGATGGTGAGGTTTTCGATGGAGATGCAATGATGTTTTTATGTGGCTTAACAAATTCAGTGGGCGGCTTTGAAAAACTTGCACCAGACGCAAGTATCAATGATGGATACTTTACGTTATTAGTATTGAAAAAAGTAAGCCTTCCTGAATTTATCCAGCTGGCAGCAATGGCTTTAAGAGGCGAGCATTTAAATGATGATCGAGTGATTTATAAAAAAGCAAGTGTGGTAAAAGTGACGACAGAAGATGAAATACATTTAAACCTAGATGGCGAATATGGTGGGGATGCGCCTGCCACGTTTGAAAATCTAAAACGCCATATTGAAATTTTTGTGCCACTTGCAGATATTCGTGAGGAAGATCGTATTTAAATTGAATAATTAAACCGAGGAGCTTTCTTGTGCTTAATCCAGTGCAAGAGAGCTTTTCTTTTGATTTTAAGTGTGATTAATTGGAGGCTCAATTTGGATATTCTTCGCTCAATAGTGAAAGAAAGAGCTCAACAAGAGTACTGGACCGTATAATAGTGAGAGGAAGAAACGCAAATAAGGGATCGCATCGTTTTCAATCTAAGGAAAAGTAGCTCAAAAAGAACGGCTCAATTGTGGAGAGAGGAAGCTTAAAAAAGAGATGATCCCACCCAATAGTGAAAGGAAGACTCTCAAAAAAACATGCTACTCATGAATGGATTAAAATAACTTAAGTTTCAATTTTTTTCATCTAATTATGGTTCTAAAAAACCGCTCTATAATTTAGTATTAATTTCTATAAATAGGTTAAAATTCATGGTGATCATTGATTGTGAATGAATTAAGAAAAATGTTTGGCAAATGTGCGTATATTACTTGAACAAAATTTGAAACCTTTATAATAGGCTGAAATTTCGGTCCATTTTAAAGGTTTTTTTCGTTGTAATAGTGGAAAATGGGGGTATAGCTAAGGGAAAGGAAGTGTTGCCTTTGTATAAGTCACAGGAAAGAAAGCTCATTTGGCTAAGCTTCGGTGTTGCAATTATCATGCTACTTTCCATACTTGGAAGAATATTCGGAAGTTAGGGGGCAATGAGATGATTAATGAATCAGCAGTCTTTTGGAGTAGAGCATTAACTGAGCTAACATTATCGTTCCATATTATTTATGCAACGATTGGTGTTGGTGTTCCGTTAATGATTATGATTGCTCAATGGACTGGATATAGAAAGAACGATGAGCATTATATATTAATGGCGAGACGCTGGGCACGTGGTTTTGTCATTACTGTTGCAGTTGGTGTAGTTACGGGAACAGCAATAGGCTTACAGTTATCTTTATTATGGCCTAACTTTATGCAACTTGCTGGTCAAACAATTGCGTTACCACTCTTTATGGAAACGTTTGCATTTTTCTTTGAAGCTATCTTCTTGGGAATTTATTTATACACATGGGATCGCTTTGATAGTCAGAAAAAGCACATGTTATTGCTAATTCCTGTAGCTGTAGGTGCATCCATGTCTGCTGTGTTTATTACAATTGTCAACGCATTTATGAATGCACCACAGGGCTTTGATATTGTAGATGGGCAGCTAGTGAATATTCAACCCTTTTTAGCAATGTTTAATCCAGCGATGCCAACAAAGGTAGCTCATGTTCTTGTGACAGCCTATATGACATCGGCATTTGTCTTAGCAGCAATTGCAGGATACCGTATGCTTCGAGGTTCTAAGCATGTGTACCATAAAAAATCATTATTATTACTTATGAAGATTGGCCTGATTTTCTCTATTGCAGCAGCAATTATCGGAGATTTCTCAGGAAAGTACTTAGCAGAATACCAGCCAGAAAAATTAGCGGCAGCTGAATGGCATTTTGAAACGGAAGATAAAGCCTCACTTATACTTTTTGGTGTGTTAGATGGTGAGGAAGTGAAATATGCCATAAAGGTTCCGTATGCCCTTAGTATATTGGCTCATAATAACCCAACTGCAGAGGTTATTGGCTTAGATCAATTTGCAGAGGAAGACAGACCACCACTTTATATTCACTATCTTTTTAATATAATGGTGTTTATTGGCATGTTCATGGTGCTTGTTTCACTGCTTTATGTAGTGGGGAAAGCACGTAGCTGGCAGTTTATCCACACACGTTGGTTTAGATGGATTATTGTTGCAGGAGGACCGCTTTCCATTATTGCTATTGAAGCAGGCTGGTGGCTCGCAGAAGTTGGGCGACAACCTTGGATTTTATATGGATTAATGCGAACACCAGAGGGGGCAACTACGAGTGATCATGTAGATTTAATGATGCTATTATTTACTGGTGTCTATGCCGTATTGGCAGTAGGAAGTATTGTGGTATTGGTTCGTATGTTCAAAAAGAATCCAATTGAACGTGAAATTGAAGATCGCCATTCTGAAAAAGGCGGTGATTTCCTATGACTTTAGAGATTTTAGGTATATCAGTACTATGGATTTTCCTATTCGGCTATGTCATTGTTGCATCGATTGATTTTGGAGCAGGTTTCTTTAACGCCTATAGCCTACTCATTGGGAAAAATCATATTTTAACAAATATTATTAAGCGTTATTTATCGCCTGTTTGGGAAGTAACGAATGTCTTTTTAGTATTTTTCTTTGTTGGGATTGTAGGGTTTTTCCCACAAACAGCCTTTTATTATGGAACGATTTTACTTGTGCCAGTTAGTATTTCACTCGTGCTGCTAGCAATACGAGGCTCCTACTATGCGTTTGAATCATACGGCTCACGAGGTCATATCGGATACACACTGACATATGGTGTGGCAGGCTTACTTATCCCAGCCTCTCTATCCGTCGTATTTGCAATTGCTGGTGGTGGATATGTTGATATTGTCAATGGGCAGCCCGTCTTAAATTATTGGACGCTCTACACAAGTGCATTTGCTTGGAGTATTGTCGTTTTGAGCATAGCTGCTGTACTTTATATCTCAGCTGTATTTTTAACATGGTATGCCCATAAAGCAAAGGATAAGGAAGCCACAAACCTAATGCGAAAATATGCGCTTATCTGGGCCGCACCTTTAATGGTTAGTGCGCTAGGCATTGTGTATGAAATGAAATCCATCAACCCAGAGAGCTATAATCATATGGTTGAATTATGGTGGCTGTTTGCCATATCAGCAATTCTATTTATTATTACTGTGTTATTAATATGGATGCGAAAAAATTACGGTCTTGCTGTAGGACTATTGATTGCCCAATTTGCAGTGGCATTCTTTGCCTACGGTATCGCCCAATATCCATATTTGCTGTATCCATATTTAACAATTTACGATAGCTTCACAAGTACACAAATGGCGATTGCACTCGTGATTGCGTTTATTTTAGGTCTATGTCTGCTTATTCCGTCACTATTTTTATTGCTGAAGCTATTCCTATTTAACAAAAATTACGTGACAGGAAAAGAAGACAATCACGCATAGGAGGAAAGAATAATGGAGAAATTTCTTATGTTTTATGCGCCATTTATTGTAGTAATTCTAGGAATTGTCGCAGCATTCTGGTGGGCTCCCAAAGATCATCATATAGCAAAAGAGCAAGAAGAGAGTCGCGAATAGCGGCTCTTTTTTCGGCAGGGCGAGGATGGTCAATCAGGATAGCTCAGGTAAAGGGAAGAACTGCTCAGGTTAGAGAAGAATCTGCTCGGGTAAAGAGGAGACCTGCTCAGGTTGGAGAAGAATCTGCTCGGGTAAAGAAAAGAACCGCTCAGGTCGGAGAAGAATCTGCTCAGGTAAAGAGGAGATCCGCTCAGGTTGGCGAAAAAATTGCTCGGGTAAAGGAAAGAATCGCTCAGGTCGGAGAAAAACTGCTCGGGTAAAGGAAAGAATCGCTCAGGTCGGAGAAAAACTGCTCAGGTAAAGGAAAGAATCGCTCAGGTCGGAGAAGAATCTGCTCGGGTAAAGAGAAGAATCGCTCAGGTCGGCGAAAAAATTGCTCGGGTCGGAGAAAAACTGCTCAGGTAAAGAGGAGACCCGCTCAGGATGGAGAAAAAATTGCTCAGGTAAAAAGGAGAACTGCTCAGGTTGGAGAAATATCCGCTCAAGTAAAGTGTTGCTTCGTTCAGCTCGCAGATGTATCCACTTAGGTAAATTACGACAATAAGATTTACTCTGCTCATCAGATAGTTCCTACAATAATAAGCCTTGTTCTTTTTTCATCCGCCAACACATGCTACAATAAGAAGATTGAAATGGAGGATGTACGAATGTCAGCACCCGTGAAAAAGAATAATCGACTAACAGTTTATATAGAAGATTTAACACATGATGGCAATGGCGTCGCAAAGGTCGATGGCTATCCATTATTTATTCAAGGCGGACTTCCTAATGAAACGGCAGAAGTTCATGTGTTGAAAACCTTAAAAAATTACGGCTTCGCAAAAGTTGTAGAAATTATCAAGCCGTCCCCAGATCGTGTGGAAGCACCTTGTGACTATTTCCAGCAATGTGGCGGCTGCCAATTACAGCATTTATCCTATAAAGGACAATTAAAATGGAAAGAAAATATGGTACGGAACGTTATGCAACGCATAGGTAAAATTGATGCACCTGTTCTTCCTGTGAAAGGAATGGAAGAGCCTTGGCATTACCGCAATAAAGCACAAATTCCTTTTTCCACAAATGAAGCAGGACAAGCAATTGCAGGTTTTTATAAAACAAAAACGCATAGCATTGTCGATATGGAACGTTGTTTAATTCAAACAGGTGAGGCGGACGCTATTCTTGCGGGCTTAAAGAAGGAATTAGCGAAAATAGGTATCCAGCCATACAATGAGCTATCGCATGAGGGAATGCTACGTCACGTAGTCATTCGTAAAGCTCGTGCAACTGGCGAAGTCATGGTTGTACTCGTAACGAAAAAGAAAAAGTTCCCTCAAAAAGAGGCAGCCGTTGCGATAATACAAAAGCTTTTACCGAATGTCACATCAATTATGCAAAACATCAACAGTAACAAAACAAATGTCATTTTCGGTGATGAGACCGTAAATCTATGGGGCAAGGACGTTATTATCGATACAATTGGTGATGTACGCTTTGAAATTTCAGCTCGTTCATTCTATCAAGTAAACCCTGAACAAACTGAAGTTCTTTACAAACAAGCACTAGACTATGCTGATTTACAGGGTGATGAACGAGTAATTGATGCCTACTGTGGAATCGGTACCATTTCATTATTCCTTGCTCAAAAAGCAAAGGCAGTCATGGGCGTAGAAATTGTCCCACAAGCTATTGAAGATGCAAAGCGTAACGCAGCACTGAACGGCTTTACAAATACGTATTTTGAGGCAGGTCCAGCAGAAGAAGTAATTCCACGTTGGTATAAGGAAGGAAAAGAAGCTGATGTCCTTGTTGTAGACCCACCACGTAAGGGCTGTGATGAAGCACTTTTAAAAACCATTTTAGAGCAACGTCCGAAGCGGGTTGTCTATGTATCATGTAATCCAGCCACACTTGCACGTGACCTACGTATTCTGGAGGATGGCGGCTATCAAACACAGGAAATTCAACCAGTAGACATGTTCCCGCATTCGACACATTGTGAAGCGGTGGCAAGGTTGAACTTAACAGAGATATAAAAGCAAGGAATATGGAATAAAATACCTGTCAAAGTTAGTATTAAAAAACTAACATTTGCAAGGTATTTTTTTATGACAAGATTTATATGAATTAGCAATAATTATACTAATTGTCTTTTAAGCTATTAACAACTTGACAGAAATCTAAATGGGGAGTAAGCTACATAAGCTGCAAAAAAAGTTATTGTGAAGTAACATTTTTTTTTAAATGCAATACTTATTTTAGATTTAAATTTAGATAAGTAAAAGGCAGGTGCAAAAATGAGAAATCTAGTAAGTAAAAAAGATGATCTATTACACAACTTTTTAGGAATATATTTATTAGCTGTTTTAATGCTATGGATTAAAACATATATCAGTCAACTATCACAATTTGACCTAGGCGTGGAAGGAGTTATTCAACAATTCCTTTTACTAATAAATCCACTAGGCTCGGCAATGCTATTTCTAGGATTTTCATTTTTATTTAGAGGAAAACGAAAATATACATCACTAGTTGTAATTTACACTTTGATGTCTATTGTTTTATATGCCAATATTGTTTATTACCGATTCTTTAGTGATTTCATTACATTACCTACACTTTCTCAAACGCAGAACTTCGGGGATTTAGGAGGTAGTGTTCTTTCTTTACTAAAGCCTTATGATATTTTGTTCTTTGTCGATGTATTTGTCATGTTTTATCTACGATTTTCAAGAAAAATACAAAAAGATACTCAGCGTTTTGGCTATAAAAAAGCAATGACAATCATTGCATTTGCATTAGTAGTATCAATCGTAAATTTAGGACTAGCTGAAACTAGTCGTCCACAGCTATTAACGCGTGGTTTTGATAGAAACTATATTGTGAAATATTTAGGAATGTATAACTATACGATTTATGATTCAGTAGAAACGATGAAAGCATCTTCTCAGAGGGCTTTGGCGGATAGTAGTGATATTACAGAAGTGATTAACTATACAAAGTCTAACTACGCCAAACCTAATGCAGAATATTTTGGTGCAGCAAAAGGAATGAACGTTATCTATTTACATTTAGAATCATTCCAAAACTTTCTTATCAACTATAAATTAAACGGTGAAGAAGTTACACCATTTTTAAATTCATTAACAAAAGATAAGAATACAATGTATTTTGATAATTTCTTCCATCAAACAGGTCAAGGTAAAACGTCCGATGCAGAATTTATGCTGGAAAATTCTTTATTTGGGTTACCACAAGGATCAGCTTATATAACAAAAGCACAAAATACGTATCAGGCAGCTCCTAGTATTTTAAAAGATTATGGTTATACATCGGCTGTATTCCATGGTAATAACAGAAGCTTCTGGAACCGAAATGTCATTTATAGATCATTTGGATACGACAAATTCTTTGATGCTAGTTATTATAACACGGCTTCTTCAGATGATATGGCCGAATATGGTGTGTTAGATAAACCTTTCTTTGAACAATCTCAAAGTCTTTTAAGTTCCTTACCTCAACCTTTTTATACAAAATTAATTACGGTAGGGAATCACTATCCATATAAAATGGATCAGAACTTAGTTACAATTGATAAAGCTAATACTGGAGATGCAAGCGTTGATAATTATTTCCAAACAGCTCGCTATGCAGATGAAGCAATCGAACAGGTCTTCAATCAATTAAAAGAATTAGGCTTATATGATAATACGATGATTGTTCTTTATGGTGACCATTACGGAATTTCCGATAATCATAATGCAGCGATGGAACAAGTGATTGGGAAAGAAATTACACCATATGAAAGTACTAATTTACAACGCGTGCCATTATTTATACATGTTCCAGGAATGCAAGGTGGAACTAACCATACTTATGGGGGGCAAATAGACCTTCTTCCGACGCTATTACATTTACAAGGAATTGATACGCAAAAATTTGTTCAATTTGGTTCAGACTTATTATCAGAAGAGCATAATGAAATTGTGCCATTTAGAAATGGAGATTTTGTTAGCCCTACGATTTATTCAATTAATGAAAAATATTATGATAATAAAACAGGTTTACTACTGGATGACAGTCAATTAGAGTCTGCGAAAGCTATCAAAAATGAAGTAGATCGTAAATTGGAATTGTCTGATAAAGTCGTGAATGGTGATTTATTGAGATTCTATACGCCAACAGGTTATACTCCAGTTGATCCTTCTCAGTATAATTACTCCAAAGATGAGAATGTAGAATCGAATTAATAGTTACAATTTGCTTGGCAGTTCAAGAAAATGTGTTTGATATCAAAGAGTTTATCATCTGATTGCTTTATAATATCTTACTGTTATCTTGAATTGCCTTTTATTTTTAGATAAGAAATAAAAGGCATTCGATACTTTGTGAAGCTGTGTCGTGGTTGAAGTTGACGTAATAGAAAAGCAGTTGATATAGAATAATCTATACCATCTGCTTTTTGCGATTTTCACAATAGTTTTTCACAAATTATAAATGTCCAAAAGTACTTGTGTTTGATAATAAGTTATGAAGCATGTTATAAGTGTAAAAGAAGCTTTATATTTTTTAACCGAGAGTTTGAAGTTGTATTATAGTGAGAGGATTTGGATTTGAAATGATAGATAATTTTTGGCGTGATTTACCACGACCATTTTTTGTGCTTGCACCAATGGAAGATGTGACAGATGTTGTTTTTCGTCACGTAGTAAACGAAGCTGGCCGACCGGATGTATTTTTCACAGAGTTTACAAACTCGGATAGCTATTGTCATCCAGAGGGCATGAAAAGTGTGCGTGGTCGTTTGATTTTTACAGAAGATGAACAGCCAATGGTGGCACATATTTGGGGGGATAATCCTGAATATTTCCGTCAAATGAGTGTTGGTATGGCAGAGCTAGGATTTAAAGGTATCGATATTAATATGGGCTGCCCTGTACCGAATGTGGCATCAAGAGGGAAAGGTAGTGGCTTGATTCTGCGTCCAGATGTTGCAGCAGAACTTATACAAGCAGCTAAAGCGGGAGGATTGCCTGTCAGCGTGAAAACACGACTTGGCTATAACGATGTAAACGAGTGGGAGCAGTGGCTAACACATATTTTAAAACAGGATATTGCAAATCTTTCTATTCATTTACGAACAAGAAAGGAAATGAGCCAAGTAGATGCACATTGGGAGCTCATTCCTGTAATCAAAAAATTACGTGACCGTATCGCACCAAACACACTACTAACAATCAATGGAGATATTCCTGATCGTCAAACTGGGCTAAAGCTTGCTGAACAATATGATGTTGATGGCGTAATGATTGGGCGAGGTATTTTTAAAAATCCTTTTGCTTTTGAAAAAGAGCCAAGAGAACATAGAAGTAAAGAACACCTTGATCTTTTAAGACTACAGCTTGATCTTCAAGATCAATATGCAGAAGTACTACCACGTTCAATCACTGGGCTTCATCGCTTTTTCAAAATTTATGTAAAAGGATTCCCTGGAGCTGCTGAACTCAGAAATCAACTGATGAATACGAAATCAACAGATGAAGTGCGTGCATTGCTTGATAACTTTGAAAAAGAATGTTGATGTTAGACAGTGAAATGATATAACTTTTTAGAAAGTGTTTGAGAAAAAATAAATGTAAAAACACTTCTAAATCCTGATGTTATTAGGAGTAAATTACTAAATGTCGACAAAAATTGACAAGTCCTTTATAATGTAATTGTAATATATCAATGTGATGTTAGTATTATTTTTATAAAATTGAAAAAGGCAAACTTATCGAAAGGTAAGGACGCAAAGCTACGAGTCTAAAATCCCCTTGGATAATGATAGTCGGGTTGCCAAGATAATAAGTGTTTTTTGGCTATCCTAATTATGTTCAGGGATAGTTTTTTTGTGGGAAAAATGAATGGACAGATGCCAATCAATCGTAGCGACAGATGTAATTATATTGAAATCTATGTATTTAGTGATATTTATAGAATAATACTAACAGTATCAAATAAAGTTATAAAAAGGAGATCTGAGATGATAGTCGTTGATAAAGAGAAATATAAAATGGCGATTTATGAGGCAAAAAAAGAAGTTCACGTCCAAGTGATAGGGTTTATTAAAGCAGCCCTTGTAGAGCAATATTTAAAAGATTTGGAAGAGACAGTGGCTAGAGTACAGAAAAATACATATATATTAGTTTTTGATGCAACTTATCAATCACCCCTTCCTTCAAAGGTTTCAACAGAGCTAGGAGAAACACTTATGTTTTATGCATCCCTAGGCTTCAAAGAAATATTTATTGTTAACCCAGCCTCTAAAATTGCATATGTGCAAGTACGAAATGCTTTAGAGACAGTTAATTTTCCAGGAACAGTAGTCGACAATGTTTCGCAATTACCGATTCGTTAATCATTAAATAGCTATAGTCACATTTTGAAAAGAGGAATTTACGATGCAAACAATTCAAGAATTATATACATATGAAATCCTTACAAAGGACCAACCAGATTTAATTGAAAAGGCAGCAGAATGTTTAGCAAAAACATTTATTGGAGTAGATGTTGCTGGCAAATGGGTGCAAGAGCCGATTATCGGGTACGCCCTACAACTCCCTTACGAAGATTTCTATCAATTTACAAAGGAATATATTGAAGCAAATGTTCATCAGGGATACTGTGCTATTGCACTAGATAAAGAGCAAAAAGTCGTAGGCGCATTAGTTGGAGATACGAATGTCCTTGAAATTATGGAAGAGGATATTTTTGAAGGCACTTTTGTTAATATGAATATAGTCATGCATGTATTAGAGGATATTGATGAACGTTTCCTAGAAGATTATAAAAAACGTTATGGGAAAGATATGGAGGATGGAGAGGTATTACATTTATTTTTATTAGGTGTAATTGCTGAGCATAACCGTCAGGATATTGTACAAGGCTTAGGCGATATATTAGTAAAACGAGCAACAGAAGAAGGCTTAAGATTAGTATTAGGTGAAGCAACCAATCCAAAGTCAATGCGTTTAATGGAGAAGTATCATGGTCTGACAAAATATGTAGATATAGAAGGGAATTTTATTGTTCATAAATATGAAAGCAATGAACATCTAAACAGTATTCCATCGACTGTTGCAGACGGAATTTACATCATTGTAAAAGAACTATAAAATTTCATCACTAATACGTTAGTAGAATAGGAGATTTTTTTCATGGAAGCCATTATGCTAGGGATTATTGTAGTTTTAATATGTACATCTTTGTATTTTGCTTACCGCTATTTTTCACTTAAACGTCATGCCCATCTAAATAATGATGAACTAAATGGAATGAACGAATTATCAGCGGGTCAAGTGGGTGAACAATTTTATAAATTTGCAAAAAATGTTAATGATAAAGGTGAAAATCTTTCTGAACATGGAGAATACGCAACTGAGAAGGCTGATACTGTAAGGGCAGCAATCGATGAAGTCGGTAAAGGTTTAAAAAAGCAACTTGTTGCTACTGAAGAAAGCTCTACTTCTATCGAAGACATCACAGTGGCTATTGAAGAACTGTCTATAAGATCAAATCAAATTTCTGAACAATCGAATACGACGTTAGAATTAACGCAAGAAGGTAACGATAAGTTAAAAGAATCGCTGGTGAAAATGGAGCAATTTAATCAAACGATTAATACGACATTCGATGCAATTAATACACTTGGAGAAAAATCGTACGAAATTGGAAACATTGTTAAAGTAATTACTGGAATTTCAGACCAAATAAATTTGTTAGCATTGAATGCAGCTATCGAAGCAGCCCGTGCAGGTGAACACGGTAAAGGGTTTGCAGTAGTTGCTGATGAAGTTCGTAAATTAGCTGAACAGTCGCGTCAGTCAGCCGATGAAGTTTCAAATATTGTAAAAAATATTCAAGATGAGACGAACAAAGTTGTAACTTCAATGAAGCAAGGAACAGAAGAGTTTGAACAAACAAATACAAAAATTTTAGATATCGGAAAGATGTTCGAAAAAATTGTAGATACTACAAAAATTATTGCTGAAAATAATGCCAATTCATCTGCAAGTACAGAAGAATTATCTTCAAGCTCTCTACAAATTGTGGCAGCTATGAAGGATATCTCTTTTATTTCTCGAGAGTCAGTTGAAATGTTTGAAGAGTTAGTTGGAATTAGCGATGATGAGTTAAATACAATGGAAAAACTAGTTCAAGAAGCAGAGCATCTTGTAGATTTAAAAAATGATGCAGAAAAAATACTTCTTTCATTAAACCGTGGTGTTGAAACTGTAGAAGCTAGAGCGGTATAAGAGGCTAATTAGGTGCCATTTCACAAAGAGAATTGCTAACAGTTAGTATGTCAACGGGATAGTTAAAAGGCGCTTTTATGATTGCCGAAACATTTAACGTTTAAGAAAGTAGTTTTCTCAATGATCAATTAAGCAAGAACGAGTCCTAATAGGAGGGATTCGTTCTTTTTCATTTAATTGAAAAAAGGATTTAGAGAAATAGAAGAGAATTGTATATAAGTGCCAAATCTAAATTTACATGCTTATAGGAGTTGTATAGATATGATTGTGACAACTAGACCTTTAAAAATTAAATATAAAAAGCCAGACAATCCTCTTCAGGAATTTATGCAAAATATCCAATACAATAGCTCCCTTACAAAGGAAGTTGTTTTTCTACGATATATTGGTATACCCGATTCTGTAGATCTTTATATGAAAGACATTTTAAAAATGGATGAGTATTTTTATACTAAGAAGCAAAGTATGCTTTATTTACGATTACATAAGCTTGAGGTCATTACCAATAAAAAAGATGTAGATCGATTTGCGGAGCTTTGGAGAAATTGGCAAGCCGTCGTTGATAACCCTCCTTTACTTTATAAGACATCTTTATGCAGTAAACTAAAGAAAGATCATCTTGAATGGACAAAAAAACTTAGCTTTAAAGAAGTCATCCAAATGTATAAAGAAAATCAACCAAACGCCAATGATACTTTATTAAAAAATTTTGCAGTAAAATTTTTATACTGGATGGATTATTATTTGCCTCAAATTTTTTCTGAAGATAACCAAACGGTGCAGAAAATTGTTTTTATTGGTAACATCACTCAGCATGAATTATTATTCTTATATTTTTTATCGACACTTGGTTGTGATATCTGTTATATGAATCCTAAAGAAGATATTCCAAATTTGCCTCCAATTATAGCAACGTCATCTACTTTATATAAGTGTCCCGTTTTCTACGAAAAGGAAGTCGTAATACCTAAATCTCTGCCTAGGAAGAGTGCACCTCCTCAACAAACGATGATTGTTCCAGTTCGAAGTAAAACTACAGAAGAATGTAGCTATGAGCAATTAGCTTCTTTAGCCACATCTGTTGTAATGATTAAAACGTTTGGAGCGGATCACGAGGTGCTGTGCTTTGGTTCTGGTGTTGTTCTTCATCAAGATGGTTATATTTTAACAAACCTACATGTTGTGGGTGGCGGGGAATATTATTCTGTACTATATGAAAACGATACGAACGAATATATAACACATCAATTTGTGAAATATCATGATATGCATGATTTGGCCATTCTGAAAGTGGATAAACATAGCAAACCTTTACCTGTTAAAGTTGAAGGTCAATTAGTTCGAGGACAAAAAATCGTTGCTATTGGTAGTCCTCTAGGATTATTTAATTCCGTCTCTGATGGAATTGTTTCCGGTTTCCGGGATATTCGTAGTATGTCCATGATTCAATTTACAGCGGCCATATCAAATGGCAGTTCTGGTGGTGCTTTATTGGATATGCAGGGGAGATTGGTGGGGTTAATTACAGCAGGCTTTAATGATGGACAGAATCTTAACTTGGCTGTACCTGCTCATTTAATTTATCAATTTGCTCAAAATTTTATTGAATTGCCGAGCTAATTTCCACTATTAAACCATTGCTATTTCATTTGTAATCTTATAGAATGTAGAACGATATAAATGAACGTTATAAATTCCTTTAATACAGTCCAGAGAGGCTGAAAAGGGCTCCGTGATATTTTTTGAGCGAATGAATATCTTTGCTTTGGCATGCCTTTTTGTCCTCTGTGACAGAAAGGCTTTTATTATTGTTCTATATCCCTCTTTTAATGGAAGTTCTGTGAGGCTTCAAAAGAGAATGGACAAGATACTTATAATCCATTCACTCGAATAACTAAAAGAGATAGACAACTAGAATACTGGAGGTTACAAAGAATGGATTATCGTAAAAAAACTGTAGTTGCATCGGTGGCTGGGTTAACGTTAGAAGGAATGGACATTATGTTTATTTCTTTTGCCATGACTATGATTATTGCAGAATTTAACATTGATCTTGCAACAGGTGGACTGATTTCATCCATTACGAATATTGGAATGCTGCTAGGTGGTATTATTTTCGGAGTGCTAGCAGATAAATATGGTCGGGTAAAGGTATTTACGTATACCGTGATATTGTTTGCAATCGGTACAGCTTTAACAGGATTAGCAACAAGTATTGAACAAGTTTATGTCTATAGATTTATCGCTGGTCTTGGCGCAGGCGGGGAATATGGTATTGGAATGGCGCTTGTGGCTGAGGCTTGGCCAAAGAATAAACAAGGAAGAGCTTCTTCTTATGTTAGTGTAGGGGCACAATATGGGGTTATTTTAGCAGCTTTATTGAGTGCTATCATTTTACCGACTTTTGGTTGGAGAGCTTTATTTTTTGTTGGATTATTACCAGTAATTTTTGCCTTTATCGTACGTAAAAATCTGGAGGAATCACCAGAGTGGCTTGCAACACAGAACAATGTAAACCAAAAGCAAGAGAAAGGAAAATTGGCACTATTATTTGCCTCGCCTCGTATTACAATAACGACACTTTCTCTTATTTTAATGGCGACTGTTCAAATAGCTGGCTACAATGGCTTAATGATTTGGCTGCCATCCATGCTACAGAAATCTCAGGGGCTCTCTGTGTCAAGCTCTGCTCTTTGGACAATTAGTACCGCAGTTGGTATGATTATTGGAATGTTAACATTTGGACGGTTTATGGACAGATTTGGGGCAAAGCGTGCTTTTGGTATCTTTTTACTTGCCTCTGCTTGTGCAGTATTCCTTTATTCCTTTGCGACTGGTGCAGCAGCGATATTAATCGGAGGTGCGATTGTTGGCTTCTTCTCAAATGGAATGTTTGCTGGGTATGGAGCTTTAATTAGTAGCTTCTATCCTGTGCAAATTCGCAGTACAGCAACAAATACAATTTTTAACTTCGGTAGAGCAATAGGTGGTTTCTCACCTATCTTTGTTGGCTATATTCTTCAAAGCTATGATATGACGATTGTAATGATCTATTTAGCTATCTTATACTGTATTTCCTTTATAGTGATGCTAACACTTCAGAAAGGTTCTAGCGAGATTTTACAACCAATCGATTAAATAATTACATCACGAAAGAACGAATCCTATCAAAAGGGATTCGTTCTTTTAAAATTGTTATTATAATAAACCTTTTGAACGTTTTTCTGCCATTTCTACGAGGCGCTTTGTGATTTCTCCTCCGACTGAGCCGTTTGCGCGAGAAGAGGCTTCAGGCCCTAACTGTACATTAAATTCTTGTGCGATTTCATACTTTAATTGATCAACAGCTTCTTGTACACCAGGTACCTGAAGTTTATTGGAACTACGATTAGCCATTTTGCTCACCTCCTTGTGATTAGAATGGTCGAGAGTGAGCATTTCATACATTTAACTTAGGAAAATGCATATTCTTATTACTATAGTAAAGTAACTTTGTGGAAAGGAGCTAAAAATGTGAATGTCTCTGCTATAATAAAGTGAAACTTAATTAAAATTAGTTTTTTCTAAGTAAATGGAGGTTATTAAATGACGAATAATGATATTTTAATTCGTTTAAGATATGCATTAGATATCAAAAATACAGATATGGTTAAAATTTTTAAGCTAGGTGGCATGGATTTTACAAAAGATGAAGTTCTGAACATGCTTATTAAAGTTAATGATGAGCAAGAAGCACCAGAAGAATACATCAAATGTAATAATAAAATGCTTGAGGCTTTCTTAAATGGGCTCATCACATTTAAGCGAGGATCACAGCCTTCTAAACCAGGACAAGCTGAGGGAGCACAACCGATTTCAGGAAAAGAAAGTCCAAATAATATGTTACTAAAGAAAGTAAAAATTGCTTTAGCATTAACAAGTGAGGATATGTTGAATATTTTATATGATGGTGGTGTTAATGTTTCAAAGGGTGAATTGGGTGCCATTTTAAGAAATCCAAGTCATCGCAACTATAAGGAATGTGGCGATCGATTCGTGAGAAATTTTTTAAGAGGGCTAACATATAAATATAGGGAATAAACGGATATATTAAAACAGCAGCTACAGTTTTGTAGCTGCTGTTTTAATAGGTAATCTTACATAAATAGCTCTATAAGGTCACAAATAAACTGCGAAAATTACAATTTTCTTATTAAAATCTAGTTGACAAAATGTGACGGAATTGTGTACACTTTAGATGACACAAAGTTGTCACAAATGGGAAAAATAAATGTTTACGAACAGAGGGGTGCTTTTATGGTTTATTTTGACATCTTATTAGTTGCTATTGCATGTGTTAGTACGCCACTCATTGTTGCAATTATATTAGACATCTTTTATGCAGAGAAAAAACAAGTTCGTTTTTCATTACGTCGTACATCAGTATGGTATTTATGTATGTTTGTTTTATCTTTTACACCAACAATCTTACTTATGACACACAACGTATAGTTTACTCTAATAGGAATAGACACTTAGGGGTAAGTGAATATAAAACATAGGAGCAGCTACAATTTTAAACTACTTGTAGCTGCTCTTTTTATGTGTTTGTGTGTCATTATAATCATTCTTTGATTGTTAATTGATGGTAAATTAGTATTAAGATATGAGTATTTTAAATTGGCTCCATTGACTACTTTTACCCATTGTGTTAATTTGAGGAGGAAAAAGATAGGCAAATCTACTGAAAAGTAGAGACGCAAAGCCACAGGTCTAAGGCAATAAATGCTATGATGGCTGGGTTGCAAAAGATTGCTAGTTACGTACATATAATGCTAGTTATATTCTTTGTTGCCTATTTCTTTTTGTGAAATAGGTTATTTTTTTATAAAAAATTCGATAAGGGGGAAGTAGTAATGAAGTTCTTAAAAAATGCTTCATTAAAAAACAAACTTTTACTAACAGTTAGCGTTATTGTTTTACTTCTAATAACTGTGATTACTACACAAAGTATTAGAGAATTAAACAATCGAATGACTGTGGATTTAGAACAAGAGTTAAAAAGTGTTGGGTTATTAACAGCCATGAATCTTGATAGTGATGAAATAAAAGTTTTATTGACTGAAAAAGGTGAAACCAACTCTAAATTTACAAAAATTCAAAAGCAACTCGATAAAATTCAAGAGGAACAAGGAATTATGAGTTGGAGCTACATATGGGATGTCAAAGATGAGGGTGGCGTCAACCCGATAGGTTATACGACAAATTTAAATGATGTGTATGAAGCAGGTGAAATTTTTACGGATTTAGCAGATGAGCATGTAGAAACAGCTAAATTGGCTATTAAAAATAACAGTACAGAGGTAACTGATATTTTCCAAGATCCTTTTGGTTCATGGAGAACAGTTTTTAGTCCTATTAAGGATGATAGCGGCCAACTAATAGCATTATTGGGAATTGATTATTCTGCGGATTACATTAATACCATTATTAAAAAAAGTGTCACTAAACAGATTGTGATTGCTGTTATTGGTATTGTTATTTTATTAATTTTAGTTTACATAATTATTGATCGTTTATTAAAGCCATTAAAGAAAGTGGTGAATGTAGCCAATCAAGTGGCAAATGGTGAATTGATGAATGTTGATTTAGAAATTACGAAGGATGAAATTGGGAATTTATCTGCATCTATTCATAAGATGGTGTCCAATTTGCAACACATCATATTAAATATAAGAAATACATCAAACAATGTATCCTCAGCAGCTAATCAGCTTACAGTGCATGCAGGTGAGACCTTTAACAGTTCCACAAATATTGCTCAGGATATGAGACAAATTACACAAAATGCTGAGGCTTCTATGGTAATGACAGAAGAAACAGCGGCTGCAATGGAAGAAACAGCGACAGGCATTCAGCAAATTGCCGACTCTGCTAATACAGCAGCTGAATCATCTATCGCTGCCTCTCAAGCTTCCGAACGTGGGGATCAAGTTGTTCAGCAAGTAATTACACAGATGGAGCTAATTAACGGCTCTGTGGAACAAATCGGCACAACCATCAATGGATTACATTTCAATACGAAAAAAATTAGCGATATTGTAAGCCTAATTACTGCCATCGCAGATCAAACAAATTTACTAGCCTTGAATGCCGCAATTGAGGCAGCTAGAGCTGGAGAGCATGGAAAGGGCTTCGCGGTGGTGGCTGATGAGGTAAGACGTTTAGCAGAGCAATCATCACAATCTGCTACTGAAATTTACAATTTAATTAGTACAATTCAAGCTGATTCAAACGCTTCTATTACGGTTATGGAAAAGGGTAAAGAGGATGTAAAGGCTGGTATGGAATTTACCAATGAGGTAGGAGAAATCTTTAAGGAAATTCTCACTTCGTCTGAAGAGGTTGCAAGTCAAATTCGTGAAATTTCGGCTGCGTCTCAGCAAATATCTGCTTCATCTGAGGAAGTCGCTGCATCAGTAAATAACATTAAGCAATCAGCAGAGCAGTCTTCAGAATTCTCATCAAATGTTTCAACAGCAACACAAGATCAATTGACAGCAATGCAGGAAGTAAAAGAGGCATCTTCTTCATTAGGAAAAACAGCAGAAGAATTGCAGGCACTCGTTTCAAAATTCAAATTGGAGAATGATCATTATGGAAATAAATTTTAAAGGAAAAAATGTTCTTGTTACTGGTTCAAGTAAAGGCATCGGCAAAGCTATCGCATTAGGCTTTGCCGAGCACGGTGCCAATCTCTTAATCAACTATATTGGGGATGACAAGGAAGCAGAAGAAGTTCGTACACAAGCAGAACAGTTTGGCGTGCAGGCTTTAAAATTCAATGCAGATGTATCAAATTCTCAGCAAGTGCAAAACATGTATCAATATATGGATACACATTTAGGAGCGATTGATATTCTTGTCAATAACGCCGGATTTGCTCAGGCTTCAAGTATTACAGATTTGACTGACGAGCAGTGGGATAAAATGATTAAGGTGCATTTATATGGTTGCTTCTATAATTGTCGTGAAGCAGCAAAAAGAATGAAGGAACAGAACAGTGGAAAAATTATTAATATCTCCTCTGATATTGGTAGTTTAGGCTGTGAAGAGTTTACGCATTATTCGGCTGCTAAAGGTGGAATTAACGCCTTTACAAAAGCTTTAGCCAGAGAATTAGCTCCTTCTATTCTAGTCAATGCAGTAGCTCCTAGTGGAACATTTACAGATATCCTTAAGGAATTTGGTGACAACTACGTAGAGGAAGAGTCCGCTAAATATCCTTTAAAACGATTAGCACAACCGGAGGAAATTGCAAAGAGTGTACTATTTTTAGCCTCAGAAAATGCGAATTTCTATACAGGCCAGCTTTTAACGCCTAATGGTGGCGTGGTTATGAATGGATAAAGCGAAAAACTAAGGAGCCATACTTATGTTAAATATAATCATCTTTAGCTTATACTTAATTTTTATTTATTATATTGGCTATAAAGGCTATAAGCGTGTACATACTGCTGAGGATTTAATCGTTGCTGGATGGAGCATGCCGTTATCTGTCGTAACAGGAAGCTTAGTTGCCGCTCTATTAGCCGCACCCTTCTTTTTTGCCGCTGTAGGTTCAGGCTATACAAGTGGAGGTTTTGAAGGCTCAGCAACAATGGGTGGCTTAGGCACTTGTATGATTCTTGGTGCACTCATCTGGACAAAGCCACTACGAAGATTGAAGGGATGGACATTAGCAGATTACTATGGATTACGATATGGTAGTAAGAAGCTAGGTGCATATACAGGAGTTGTGATGGCAATAGCCTTTGGTGTCTTTAATGCGGCTGCGCTAACTGTGGGTGGAACATATATTATTCAGCAGCTTTTACAAATTGATTTTGTACCTGCCGCATTACTATTTGTATCACTAACGGCTCTTTATTCAGTGATTGGTGGGCTATGGGCAGTAGCCTATACGGAGATTGTACAGGGTGCTCTTGCAGTAGCAGGAATCTTAGGAATTACGATTTTCATTTTGTTCTATTATCCAGATGTTACATTTAATCCTGAATGGTGGAATATCAGTACATTATTCGAAAAGGCTGGAGCAGAGTTTTGGACGCTTTATCTTGTGCTAGCACTTGGCGACATTCCGGCAGTGGATTTAGGACAAAGGGTAGCTGCTGCCAAAAGCCCGAAAGTAGCACAGCGCAGTATGATTATTGCTGGATCAATTATTATTGCAATCAGTTGGATTCCTGGAATGTTAGGAGAGGCATTCAAGACCATTTATCCTAATAGTTCAAATCCAGAAACATTAATGCTTACATTTGCGCAAGGCTATTTCCCTCCATTATTAGCGGCAATCTTTTTAACAGCAATGGCTGCTATGGGAATGTCAACGGTAGCTGCATGCTATGTTGCCACTTCAGGAATTGTGACAAAAAACATTTATTTAGACTTTATTAACCGTAATCCAGATCCTAAAAAGCTATTAAGATTTTCTCGTGCTATTATTCTTGCAAGTGCTTTACTAGGCTTAGTGCTTGCAGTGAGCTTCCAAAAAGTAATTGATTTAGCGTATTTAGCATGGGATATTATATTCGTAACAATTTTCTGGCCAATTGTGCTAGGCCCCTTCTGGAAACGAGTAAGTACGCCAGCCGTTTGGGCAAGTATTTCAGTAGGACTTGTATACTATATCGTGACATCATTGACATATGTACCGAGCCTCAATATCCAATCTGAAGGTTTCTTAGGCTTATTAAACGAGTTATGGCAGGCCCCTGTCTTCTCAGGTGTTGTGATTACAGGCATTACCATCGTAGTAGTAAGCTTGCTGATACCTCCTACACAGCATGTGCTTGAAATGCATAGGATTGAACAAGATAAGAGCTTAGATGATGTAGGAAGTAAGGAAGAGTTAATGGAGCAATCCAATTAAAAAGAATCCTGTTTGTAAAGGGATTTTTAAAAACCTGAGAGAGATGATGTCTGTATTGTGCAGGCATCATCTTTTTTTAAGTCCACTTTTGATTAATGTTTAATATAATTTTAAACCTGTTTCATCTTTAAAATGTCTAATGAACGATTCTAGAGGAGCGTTAATTTCGTAAGTCCATAGATAACATGTTTTTTAAAAATACAAATATTTTTTTCTTTTTCTAAAATGGACGTATGTTGTTCATATGTTTTGGGATTAGATGTCTTTTCAAGTAGTTGCATGAACATATCGTGAGCAATATCAATTTACATCTATGTTTATAACAATGGTGTATTGGATCCACTAAAGTTAAGCCCCCTTATACACGTCCATGCAGAATAGATTTAAAATAGAATTAGGTAACAGTGGCAAGGCTTTGGGCTGATAACCTCATGTTTTTTTGTTGCCGATATCATGAAAATACCCATGAAATATAAGAATGAAAAGGTTATTAGTAGAATAGAATTTCTACTATGTATGATTGTAATGTTCTATCAATTATCTTTTTGAGGGTGGGATATAGATGAAAACCTTTTTTGTCTTTTTTCTAGGGATTATCTATTTATTATTAGCTAAAGCAGTTGAGTCGATTCTATTTAATAGACTGTATTTTTTTATAGGCTTAGGTCTAATTATTGTCGGAAGTGTCCATTACGTGAAAGAGCGTAATAGATATTTAAGTAGGCTAAATGATTTGAGGGATGCAAGTAAACGGGAGCTGTTGGCAATCCCCCATACACAGTGCATCCTAGCAGAGGATTGCTTAAGTGCTTTATTATTAGACGAACCGACGAATACACTTTATCTCGCAAATAGGGAAGATTTAGAAGAAGAATTGATAAAAAAAGTAATCCCCTTCAATAAAATATATGAAGTGGCAATAGTGGAAGACGAAATATTTATTGCAAGAACTAGCAATCATTTAATAAGTGGTTCTTTATTAGAGGATCAGGAAATTGAAGTGGAGGAAGTAGATGAAGATGATCCTGAGTATAATACAGTCTCTCACTTAACTTTGAAAATTGTAGCTGATAATTTATCAGATCCTATTTTAGAATATGTTTTTTTAAATCAGGAGGAGCCAATTTCTAGGGAGGAGGACGAGTACCTTGAGTCCTTAGAGCTATGTGAGAAATGGTATCAGAAGATAAGTGTGATTATCAAACGTTATGAACTTGAAAGGGTACCAATTCGCCATTGGCAATAAAATTTAAAAGCTATCTCGATTAATTAAAATAGATCGAGATAGCTTTTTCTGATAAAAAGTCGGGGAGGGCGGGAAACTGATCAGGCAACCCCATGAATTGCTCAGGCAGAACAAGAAATCGCTCAGGTAGCCCCGTAAACTGCTCGGGTAAGACAAGAAACTGCTCAGGTGGCCCCGCAAACCGCTCGGGTAAGACAAGAAACTGCTCAGGTGGCCCCGCAAACCGCTCAGGTAAGACAAGAAACCGCTCAGGTGGCCTCGCGAACTGCTCAGACAGGGCAAGAAATTGCTCGGGTAGCCCCATGAACTACTCAGATGGCCTCACGAATTGATTAAGCAACCCCACGACTTGCTCGGGCAGGGCAAGAAACTGCTCAGGTGGCCTCGCGAACTGCTCAGACAGGGCAAGAAATTGCTCGGGTAGCCTCGCAAACTGCTCGGGTAGCCTCGCAAACTGCTCGGGTAGCCCCGCAAACTGCTCGAGTAGCCCCGAAAACTGCTCAGGGGGCCTTCACGAACTAATCAGACAACCTACCTCACGAACTGCTCGGGTAGGGCAAGAACAGCCAAGCAGTCTAAAAAATAACAGTTATCAAGAAGTACCAAGTTTTAGATTTTAAATTGTTGTAGCTGACTGTTTAGCTCTTCAGACATACCAGCGAGCTGATTTGCGCTTCTTGAAATTTCCTCCATAGTACTTGCGGTTTCTTCTACGGTTGCTGTTGTTTGCTCCACACCAGCTGCAGATTCTTGGGAAATCGAGGCCATTTCATCGACAGAGGTATTGATGGACTCAGAGCTTTGGGCTAGCTTATTTAAATTTTCTGAAATGACATTAATATTGAGAATCATATCCTCAACCGCACCTGATATCTGTTCAAAGGTTTCATTCGTCTGATTTAATTGGGATGATCCTTTTTTTACTTCCTCATAGCCTGATTGGAGTGCCGATGTTACATTGCCAGTCTCCCCTTGAATGCGGCTAACGATTGTTGAAATATCTGTCACAGAGAATTGGACTTGCTCAGCCAGCTTACGCACCTCGTCGGCTACCACTGCGAAGCCCTTTCCATGCTCTCCTGCTCGAGCCGCTTCAATGGCAGCATTTAAAGCAAGTAAGTTTGTTTGGTTTGAGATATCATCAATAACAGAAACCAATTTGGAAATTTCTGCTGATTGGTCGTTTAAACTTTCGACTTTTCTTACTGAATTTAAAACAATTTCATTAATCGCATTCATTTGTTGTGTTGATTGGATCATTAATTTTTTACCTGTCGATGTTAAACTTTGAACATGACCTGAATGCTCCTTCAATTCAATTCCTTCTTGTGTTGTGTCATGAATACTGCGTTGGAAGGATGTCATGGTTTCCGCTAAATCACCTGCAGTAGATGCCTGAGTTTCAGTACCAGAGGCAAGCTCCTGCATTGTTACAGTTATTTGCTCTGTTCCCGTTTGAACCTCATTGGCAGATTGAGCAAGCTCCTCGCTACTAGCTGCTACAGTTTCTGAAACAGTATGAATCGAGCTAATCGTTTGCTTTAATTTTTGATTCATTTCATTTGCGGCAAGCATTAATTGACCTATTTCATCTCGTTGATCAACAATAAGTGGATCATGACGAAGATTACCGTCTGCTAGTTCACTCATACGCTCTGAAACAATGGTAATGGGCTTTGAAATTTTACTTGCTGTAATAATGGCAATAACAATGCCAGTAATCGTCAAGACAATACTAGCTATCGTTCCAATTGTTTTATTGCTTGAGCTTGTAGTGACAACTTCATTCCCAACCTTTGTTATAGATTCTGAACGGTTACTCGCTAATTCCTCATAACCGATGCGAACTTCCGTTACAAGATCATTAATAGCTGTTAAATTTTGTAATGCTAATTCCTTGTCGCCTCTTTTATAGACATCAAATACTTGAGTATTTACACGATTACTCCATTCTCGTGCCATTGCTACTAATTTTTCACGCTCTGGTGTATTTTCAAATTTCTCTACAATACTATTGCTTTCCTCAGCAATTTGTCGATATTGATTAAACGTCTCTATGTATTTTTCGTCGCCTAATATAACATAGCTTAAAGCCGAAGATAATCGAACACTCATAGACATGGCTAAATTTTTACTTGCTGTCATAACAATTAAATCTTCGTTTACTAAACCTTTTGCTTGCTTTTCCATCTGAGTATTAGAAGTGTAAGTATAGGTCGTGAAGCAAACAACAAAAACTAACAATAGAAGAAATGCACTTAAGATCCTTGCTTTAAGTGTTTTAAACTGAAGTATCCCTTTCATCTTTCCCATCCTTTTGCTTGTTTAATTTTGAAATACTAGCATATTTTAGTGATGTGTTAACATGTAAATTATTATAGTACAAATATTATTTTATAACTAATTCAATATATAAATAAGTCCTTTTAATGGGAAAATTTAAAATAGTTTTTTAGTACAATAACAAATGAAGGAAAGTCTTGTTGATAGTTAAATGTATATGTTTTCAAAATATTCTTGAAAAAATTTTCCGTTTGTTAAGTATTTATACCTAAAAAGCACTTGCTGCAAATGCATCAAGTGCTACTCAGTAATTACTGTTTTACCTTTGCCTTTTTGGCTAGT
Source organism: Lysinibacillus sp. B2A1 (assembly GCA_002973635.1). Classification (GTDB taxonomy): domain Bacteria; phylum Bacillota; class Bacilli; order Bacillales_A; family Planococcaceae; genus Lysinibacillus. Next base: position 4,793,694 of record CP027224.1, on the reverse strand, counting down.
CGTTCCCATTGTAATAATGAAGGATATGGATCAAATGCCCATTCTGTACGTCCATTGAATTTATAGATACCATAATGCAGATGAGGTGGGAATTTTCCCGATGTACCTTCCTTGCCATAGCCAGAGCTTCCAACATAACCGAGAACAGTGCCAGGCTCGACAATATCACCTACTTTAATATCCTTATGATAGCTACCAAGATGGGCATAATAGTGATATGAATTATGATTATCGCGGATGCCTATTCGCCAACCGCCAAATTGGTTCCAGCCTTTGATTTCCACTACACCATACGAAGTAGATACTACAGGAGTTCCGTAGCTTGCGAATATATCAGTTCCTTCATGGATGCGTCGTCCACCCCAGCCTCTGTTATCTCCCCATGTTCCTCGATAACTGTAATTGTAATTTGTAGGGATTGGAAAGGTATGAGCATCAAGTTCAGTTGTTTTAAAATGTCTATACATAGTGGAAATGGCGAAGATTTGATTAACGGCTTCCTCACTTCCATAATAATCCCATAACGCTAATTTAAAATCCTCGTCAGTTGTTCCAAATTTGCTTAAAAAACTTGCCATTGAAAATATGACATCTGCATCGTCTGTTGGACTGGCAACACCATCACCGTTGCCATCTAAACCCATTCCTCCAAAATAACTTATCGTTTCTGGAGAGGTATCTTCTTTTATTGGATTTAAGGCACCTGACCAATATTCATCGGAAAATTGAATGGCGATAAGACCATCCCTTTTGGGTATATCCTTGCGAACCGATTGCAGATTGCGTTCATATTGGTCAATGGCGGCTAAGAAATGCCATGGGATGAGTAATTCATCAAATTGAACATAGTAGGTCATGCGCTGCTGTAAAATTTCTTCTTCTGAGGTTTTTTCATTTGCCGAAGCAATGGTGGGGCTTGTATAACTCCATAATAATATCCATGATAAAAGAAAAATAAAGTGGCGATTCAATAATGGACCTCCTTTCTACCGTTAGAATAACCGAATTTTTTTTCTTCATTCAGCACTTTTTGTGGGAAAAGAAGTGGATTGCTGTAGTACATTACTAAATTAAACTAATACTATGTAGCCTTTTTTAAATAAAAATTCGAGGAAAATGATTGGCATCAGCTTGATTTATTCAGCGTTAACTCCATCCTAGTATGGAGTAAATAATAGAAACAATAAGAAGAAACTTTGGCAAAGAAAAAGTATTGGGTATCATAATGTCATTTACTTCATACTATGTTATAAATCAAGCCCTGAATGGAGGGAAGGCTATCAACATTTTAGATAAAGTGAAAAGCTATCGCGAAGAAGAAAATCGGCTGAAGTGGGAAGGTACATTTGCAGATTATTTGAGCATCATTAAGGAAAGACCTGAAGTTGCACAAACGGCCCATTCACGCGTCTACAATATGATAAAAAGCGCTGGTGTAGAGGAACGCGATGGGCAAAAGATGTACGAATTTTTTGGGCAAGAAATTTTTGGGCTTGAAACAGCAATTGAAAGACTGGTGGAGGAATATTTCCATCCAGCAGCACGAAGATTAGATGTCAGGAAGCGTATTTTGTTATTAATGGGACCTGTAAGTGGAGGAAAATCAACAATCGTGACCCTGTTAAAGCGCGGACTTGAGCATTATTCGCGAACAGATGAAGGAGCCGTTTACGCAATTAAGGGATGTCCAATGCATGAAGATCCTCTACATTTGATTCCCCATCATTTGCGAAATGAATTTTTTGAGGAGTATGGCATAAGAATTGAGGGAAGTTTATCACCTTTAAATACGATGCGTCTGGAAAAGGAATACGATGGACGTATTGAAAATGTGATGATTGAACGTATAACTTTTTCAGAAGATAAACGTGTAGGCATAGGAACATTTACACCATCAGATCCGAAATCACAGGATATTGCAGATTTAACAGGTAGTATTGATTTCTCCACAATTGGAGAGTTTGGTTCAGAATCAGACCCTCGAGCGTATCGTTTTGATGGAGAACTAAATAAGGCAAATAGAGGTATGATGGAATTCCAGGAAATGTTAAAGCTTGACGAAAAATTCTTATGGAATTTATTATCTTTAACACAAGAAGGGAATTTTAAAGCAGGTCGATTTGCATTAATTAGTGCTGATGAATTAATCGTAGCTCATACAAATGAAACGGAATATCGTTCATTTATTTCCAATAAAAAAAATGAGGCGTTACATTCACGTATCATTGTTATGCCAATTCCGTATAACTTGAAAGTTAGCCAGGAAGAACATATTTATGAAAAGATGATAAAAGAAAGTGATATGTCTCATGTGCATATTGCGCCACATGCATTAAAGGCCGCAGCAATCTTTTCGGTTCTCACAAGACTCGAAGTACCGAAAAAGCAAGGTGTGGATCTTATAAAAAAAATGCGCCTGTACGACGGAGAAAATGTGGAGGGATTTAATTCCGTTGACTTAGAGGAGCTTAAAAAAGAGTTTCCAAATGAAGGCATGAACGGTATTGATCCACGCTATATTATTAATCGCATTTCTTCTGCTATTATTCGCAAAGAGATACCATCTATTAATGCATTAGATGTCTTACGGGCACTGAAAGATGGATTGGATCAACATGCATCCATTTCTCAAGAGGATCGCGAAAAATACATGAATTACATTGCAGTTGCTCGTCGTGAGTACGATGAAATTGCTAAAAATGAAGTACAAAAGGCCTTTGTCTATTCGTATGAGGAATCGGCAAAAACATTGATGAACAACTACCTCGATAATGTAGAGGCGTTTTGTAATAAAAATAAAATTTTAGATCCTCTAACTGGGGAAGAAATGAATCCTGATGAAAAATTAATGCGCTCAATTGAGGAGCAAATTGGCATTTCGGAAAATGCTAAAAAGGCATTTCGTGAAGAGATTCTTATTCGAATTTCTGCCTATGCAAGAAAAGGTAAACGATTTGACTATAATTCTCATGAGAGATTACGAGAGGCGATTCAGAAGAAATTATTTGCAGACTTAAAGGATGTCGTGAAGATTACAACGTCTTCAAAAATGCCAGATGAATCACAGCTTAAGAAAATTAATGAGGTTGTTGCAAGATTAGTCGATGAGCATGGCTATAATACGGCATCTGCAAATGAATTATTGCAATATGTAGGCAGTCTGTTAAATCGATAAACTAGTTTGATAGGAGTGAATAGGAGTGTCCCATTTTAAGGGCCACTCCTTTTATCTTCATACTGAACAAAACGAACATAATTGATTTCTCGAAAAAAGTTCAAGAAAGAGGATTTCTAGCATAGTATAGAAAAAGCGAATTTGAGCAGATGGGTGAGGATAAAAATGACTGAACACGAAAACAAACGCTATGTCATCTCTCAGGAAAATTGGTCCCTCCATCGTAAAGGGCACCAGGACCAGCAACGTCATATGGAAAAAGTAAAAGATGCGATCAAGAATAATTTACCTGATTTAGTTAGTGAGGAAAGTATTGTCATGTCCAATGGCCGTGATGTTATTAAAATTCCTATTCGTTCACTGGATGAATATAAAATTCGATATAACTATGATAATTCCAAGCATGTTGGGCAAGGACAAGGAGACAGTAATGTGGGGGATGTAGTTGCTCGCGAGCCAGGCAGAGGCAATCAAGCTGCTGGTAAAGGAAAGGAAGCTGGTGATAAGCCAGGTCAAGACTATTATGAGGCCGAAGTAAGCATTGAAGAAGTCCAAAATGTCTTATTTAATGAGCTAGAGCTGCCTAATCTACAACAGAAAGAAAAAGCAGATATTAAAACTGAAAAAATTGAATTTAACGATATTCGGAAAAAAGGTCTGATGGGGAACGTTGATAAAAAACGTACGATTCTAAATGCAATTAAGCGCAATGCGATGCAGGGAAAACCAGAAATAACGCCAATTCATAATGAGGATTTACGTTTTAAAACATGGGATGAGGTTGAGAAGCCTGAATCCAAGGCTGTTGTTCTTGCAATGATGGATACAAGTGGATCGATGGGTTCCTTTGAAAAATATTGTGCAAGAAGCTTCTTCTTCTGGATGACAAAATTTTTACGTTCTAAGTATGAAACAGTGGAAATTGAATTTATTGCCCATCATACAGAGGCAAAAGTGGTAACGGAGGAAGAATTTTTCACGAAGGGAGAAAGTGGAGGCACTATATGTTCGTCAGCCTATATAAAAGCGTTGGAGCTAATTCGAGAAAAGTATAATCCTTCTCGCTATAACATTTATCCAGTGCATTTTTCAGATGGTGAGAACATTTCAATGGATAATGAAAAGTGCTTGAAACTGGTTGGTGAGTTAATGGAAGTTTCGAGTATGTTTGGATATGGCGAAGTGAATCAGCATAATCGTTTTTCTACACTTATGTACACCTACAAAAAGATAGATGATCCAAAATTTAGGTATCATATTTTGAAAAAGAAAGGCGATGTGTATGATGCTTTAAAGAGTTTTTTCAAAAAAAATGAGGAATAAAACAAAAACGTTTCAAGCATATATGTTCAAAGGAGGGGGCAGAAAAAATGGAGATGAATGAGCTGCATCAAGCGATTGATGAAATTACGGAAATTGCCTCAGGCTTTGGCTTAGATTTTTTTCCAATGCGTTATGAAATTTGTCCAGCAGATATAATCTATACCTTCGGCGCATATGGTATGCCTACACGATTTTCACATTGGAGCTTTGGAAAACAATTCCACAAAATGAAGCTTCAATATGATTTAGGACTAAGTCAAATATATGAGCTAGTAATTAATTCGAATCCATGCTATGCATTTTTGCTTGATACAAATACCTTAACGCAAAATAAATTAATTATTGCCCACGTGTTGGCGCATTGTGATTTCTTTAAAAATAATGTACGTTTCTCTAATACTAGAAGAGATATGGTGGAGAGCATGACAGCCACGGCTGAACGGATTGCTGGCTATGAAAGAGACTTTGGCAAGGATGAGGTTGAAAAGTTTTTGGATGCGGTTTTAGCGATTCAGGAGCATATCGATCCATCCATTTTACGTCCAAAGCTATCCTGGGATACAGAGAATGAAATTGAAGAGGAAATTCTCCCCACAAAATCGCCTTATGATGATTTGTGGAATTTAGATAATAAGGAAAAACAATCGAGTCCAATTCGTCGAAGAATAAAGCAATTTCCACCAAAGCCAGAAAAAGATCTACTATTATTTTTAGAAGAGCATAGCCGTGAGCTAGAGGATTGGCAGCGAGATGTGTTGACGATGATGCGAGAAGAGATGCTTTATTTCTGGCCCCAGCTAGAAACAAAAATTATGAATGAGGGTTGGGCTTCCTTTTGGCATCAGCGTATTATGCGGGAGCTTAAACTAACAACAGCTGAAACGATAGAATATGCAAAATTAAATGCGGGCGTAGTGCAGCCTTCAAAGACGTCTATAAACCCTTATTATCTTGGTGTGAAAATATTTGAGGATATTGAAAATCGTTTTAATCATCCAACTGAAGAAATGAAAAAGTTAGGTGTTCAACCTAATTCAGGTAGGGAAAAAATGTTTGAGGTAAGAGAGATAGAATCAGACATATCCTTTATTCGCAACTATTTAACAAAGGATTTAGCGAAACAAGAAGATCTCTATTTATTCCAAAAAAAGGGTAATGAATATCGTATTACAGATAAGGAACATGAGATGGTAAGGGATCAGCTGGTTTCTATGCGTGTAAATGGAGGATTCCCTTATATAGTCGTCAAAAATGGAGATTATCTTCGAAATGGGGAGCTTTATTTAGTGCATGGCTACGAGGGAATGGAGCTAGATCCACACTATTTAGAAAATGTCCTGCCGTATATTTATCAGCTCTGGGGGCGCCCTGTTCATTTAGAAACAAATGTTGATGGTAAACCCGTACTATACTCGTATGATGGTACAAAAAATTATAAACGAAATGTCTGAAATAGAGTCACTGGTTGACGCTCTTTCAAACAAAAAGCTTCTATCATTGTTGGAATGTAATATTCATTCAGATAGAAGCTTTTTATTTTTTAGCATATATACTTATTCAATCTCCTCTTCGTTACTTTCACTGTGGTTAGAGGAAGAATGGATATCGCTGTCAATAACTAGACTATCTCTTACTTTTATTCCTTGTTGTCCCCCAGCTTCATCATTATCGTTCCCAGCAATACCGCTTCGACCATTTCCATCGGCGAATTGAGAGTTTACGTTTCTAGTACTGCCATTAATTGCATTTTGAACGCCTTGGTTGGCATTAGTACCAACATCCTTATTGATTTGCCCTCCACCCTCAGCCCTTTGTTCAAAGTGAATATCTGTATTACCAATGTTAAAAGTAAAATTGATGGTAATATGATTTTTGGCTGGATCCTTTGAATTTTCGTTATTACGTTTATGATCAGACATAGTTTTCACTCCCTTCATTTTAGTATCATTATTAAAATATTAATGTATTTCTAACTTACTTGTACATGTAGCCATACAATGAATAAAAAACGAAGGATAAGAAAATACTGAAAGCTGCTCTTTATCATATAAATTTGTTAAAATAAATAGGATTTGAATATTTAAAGAACTGGAACGGTGAATCAACTTTGAGAACATTTAAAAAGGTTTATATAGAGATAACAAGTGTCTGTAATTTAGCCTGTAGCTTTTGTCCACCAACTGCCCGCGCAAAGGGCCTGATAAAAGTAGAACAATTTAATAACATACTGGATGAAATACGTCCGCACACAAAATATATTTATTTGCATGTAAAGGGTGAGCCTCTGTTACATCCACGTATTGACCAGCTACTTGATGCTGCACATGCAAAAGGTTTTAAAGTGAATATTACAACAAATGGTACGCTGATTAAAAAGAATCGGGAAAAGCTACTAGGAAAGCCAGCCTTACGTCAAATCAATTTCTCTTTACATAGCTTTGATGGACATGAGGGGTCAGAAAATCGTGAAAAATACTTGGGAGATATCTTAGATTTCGTTCGTGCTGCGCGAGAATACAATACAATTATTTCCTATCGTTTATGGAATTTACAAAAGGATCATATCACTGATGTCGCTGCCCGCAGAAATCGTGAAACACTGGAAATTCTTGAGAACGAATATAGTCTGGACTATCGCATTGAAGAAAAAGTGCAGCCTGGTAAAGGTGTAAAAATTGCACCTAATATTTATTTAAATCAGGATCATGAATTCAGGTGGCCAAGCTTACTTGCCCCTGAGGATGAAGGCAAAGGTTTTTGCCATGCTCTTCGAAGTCAAGCAGCTATTTTAGTGGATGGTACTGTTGTGCCATGTTGTCTAGATGGTGAGGGTGTCATTAATTTAGGAAATGTGCATGAGAAATCCTTTGGTGAAATTGTAGAAGGAGAGCGTGCAAATAATATTGTAGATGGTTTTTCAAGAAGAGAAGCGGTCGAGGAGCTTTGTAGAAAATGCGGCTATCGTCAAAAGTTTGGTATGGAATAAAATCTTTAAAATGCAAGCTGAAGAAGATTTCCGTTCGGCTAAAAGTAAATCCTTGGTGTTTGTTTTGTCGAATACATAAGGAAATCTTTGTTTTGAGGTTGGAGATTGCTGAATTAATAATATGTCCATGATTGACTTATATTTGTGCTAGGTAGAAGGCTTTTTCTATTTAATAGTATTCGTCATAGCTTGCTTTCCTATGGGTGTGCGATGAGCCGCTGCTATTCCATTTTGATATAAACCTTTATTATTTAGGCTTCGTTATTTCATTGACATAATATTTTTTACAACATTAAATTCATTTGGCTTTAGCTAAATGGATTTTTTTATATGGACAAAATAAGGGTATGCCTTTTGATAAAATAAAGAGGATTTAGAAATAAAGGAGGCAATCTTGGCTATGACCATCTATGAGCAAATTAAAGAATTATTGGCGGATAAAGTGAATCAAATCGTAACAACTGCACAAGTAAAAGAAGAGTTACAACGAAAGTTCAATACAAATCCAGGAAGTGTTATTTTATCGGACTATTGTTACAATCGGTATAACAAAGGAATCCTTTTCCAAAAGCATTTATTTCAATACATTACAAAAAGCACATACAAATACATAGGAGAAAATTTTGCATATACTGGCCTTATATTTCATAAGCCACAAAAACAGAATGGTGAACTAATTGTTGGAGAGTGGCGAAACGGTGTAAAGGTTCTATATGATAAACCTATTAACATTGATACTACACCTGAGTCATTAAATATTATTAGTACTAGTCAAATCGTTAAATTATATGAGGATTATAACGAGATACTAAAGTATGAAATGAGTCTCCTTGGCTGTAAACCTACAGAATTACGTCATTTAATTGGACGAATTGGTGAATTTTTATGTGCAATCGTTACGAAGGGCAGTCTTTCTAAACAGACGAATCAACATGGGTTTGATGTCATCAGTAATGGAAAAAAAATTAGTGTAAAAACGACAGCACAAAGCACAGGTTTTATTACCTTAAATCAGAATACATTTAACGCATTTGATGAAATTTTTGTTGTGCAATACAGTAATGATGATTTTAATACTATTTATTATGGACCTAAGGAGCCAATACAAAATATTGCTAGAAAGTATGAAAATAAATATGAGGTAGATATTAATCGCATTAAGACAGTGTATCAAGAAAATTCAAAAAAGAATTTGTAACCTTATTGTTAAAACAGCCCCAATGTTATTGACCATTGGAGCTGTTTTTCTTTGATTGTGAATCAATCGTATCTAAAAAATCCTTCGTAATGCGTACTACGTATTTTACCTCGTTTAAATTACGCTCCCTTAATAATGAACGATGTATATCAAGCATGAGGTTCTTTTCTTCGATATCAGTAACGCCAGATAATTTTTGAAAATTAAAAAGTTCCTCAGGGGCAATATCTAACGCTTTCATTAGTGTTTCTAAAGTACTCAATGTAATATTCGATTGCCCATGTTCAATATTTGAAACTCTACCTTTGCTAAAACCTAATTTTCCCGTTCTTTCTGCTACTTCTTCCTGACTAAGTCCTTTGGATACTCTAATAATACGGAGTTGTTCACCTACTAGCTTTAAAAAGTCTGACATATGAATCACCTCTATGTAAAAAGCTAGTGAAAAACCTTAAAAATGCATATACTATTATAGTGGTATAATAGAGATAAAGTTACATTAAAATGGTACAATTGATAAAAGGAAACTCTATTAAGGCAAGTGGTATGTGAAAAATGAGTTTCAATGTATGTTAGATTGGAGGATTCAAGCATGGTTAAATGTTATCGATTAGATGAGGTAGCTATAATAGAGACTGGTGAAATAGTACCGAAGAAGAAATATTTCTCAAAAAGAGGGTATCCCTTCATTTCTGCTAAATACTTAAAGCAGCTAATACTAGATGGTAAAATGGATGAAATACCAAAAATTAATTGTACATATGAAAAATATTTTAAGTGTACAACAGTACCCGCAAAAACCATCATACTTACGAAGGCTAATTTAAATGCTAGCAATAAACATGTGTATCAGTGTGAAGATGAGGTATGGATTGCCCATGATCTCGTAGCGATTATTCCAGATGAAAGGATTATTTTAAGCGATTATTTATACCATTTTCTAAACTGGTATCAAGCAAATAAAGAATGGTACCATCTATATCAAATTTCCCTCAATGTTCCAATAATAGAGGTTCAGTATGGTATGGTACAAATTTTAAATACAGTGCAGCATATAATAAAAAATAAAGAATTTCTATTGACAAAAATAGATGGACTACCACAGTATTTTCATCATCTTACCTCGCCTATAGAAGGGCACGTAAAAAATGTATATCATGGTTTTAATCAGGGGCAGCATCTTTACAATCTTTTGTTATATAGAATTTTTAAGGGCGAATTAATCAAGGATATACAGGGGACAGATTTCTTTAAAACATTAAGCATTCAGTAAGGTAATTGAGTGGGTGCGAGAGAAGGCGAACCCTCGCACCGACTTTTATATATCAATAATAATAGGTAGTATCATTGGTTTTCTTTTTGTTTGTGTAAAAAGATATTGGCCAACAGCGCGTTTAATTTCTCTTTTTAAGACATGAATTTGCTGTCTGCTTTCTTCCTGTAGTTCATTAACTGTTTCTTTCACAAGAAAATTTACTTTTGTCAAAAGCTCTTCAAAATTCTTCGCATAAACAAAACCTCGTGAAATGGTATCAGGTTCTGAAATAAATGTTCCATCAGTCTTACTAAGTGTTAAAACGATGACTAACATACCATCTTCTGAAAGCTGTTTACGATCACGTAGGACAATGCCCTCTACCTCACCTATACCTATGCCATCTACATACGTGTCTCCAGATGGAATTTTTCGAGTTTGCCTAGCCATTGTATTTTCAATATCAACAACATCCCCATTTTTCATAATAAAGGTATGTCCTCTTTTGACACCAACAGATTCTGCAAGTAAGCGATGCTGGTGTAACATTCGGAACTCCCCATGAATGGGAATGAAAAATTTTGGCTTCATTAAAGTGAGCATTAGCTTTAAATCCTCCTGATAGCCATGTCCTGAAACATGCATGCCTGTATGGCTGGAGGAGCCATAAATAACCTTTGCACCAAGCTGAAATAAATTATCGACAATGCGTGAAACACCCTTCTCATTTCCTGGGATAGGGGATGAAGCTAAAATAACGGTGTCATCAGGTAAGATTTTCACCTCGCGATGATTACCATTTGCTAGTCGTGATAGAGCTGCTAATGGCTCCCCTTGACTACCAGTACATAGCACAACTACTTCCTCAGGAGAGAGATATTTTACTTCCCGTGCGTCGATTAACATATCCTCTGGTATGTTTAAATAGCCTCGCTCAAGTGCTACGTCCACCACATTCACCATACTGCGGCCTAGCAATGCAAGCTTTCTATCCGTAGCGATAGTAGCATTGACAATTTGTTGAATACGATTCACATTTGAGGCAAATGTTGAAATAATAATTTTTCGCTCGGCATGTAAAAATGCTTCTTCAATATGATCACCGACAAGCCTTTCTGATGGTGTTAACCCAGGTCTTTCTGCATTAGTACTTTCAGAAATAAGTGCCAATACGCCATTTGTGCCGATTTCAGCCATCTTATGAATATCTGCAAACTGATTATTGACAGGTGTTAAATCAAATTTAAAATCACCAGTGTGTACTACATTGCCTTCAGGAGTATGGAAAACGATTCCTAGACAATCAGGTATACTGTGATTTGTTCGGAAGAAACTAACATCAACTTGTCCAAAGTTTAATGATGAATCAGAGTGGATTTCTATTAAATCAGTTTCTCGTAAAAGCTTATGCTCTTTTAGCTTTAATTCGATTAATCCAAGCGTAAATCGTGTAGCATAAATAGGAACATTTGCCTTTTTTAGAAAGTAAGGAATTCCACCTATATGATCCTCATGTCCATGAGTCACAATTAATGCTTTAATTTTTTCTTTATTCTCCTGTAAATACGTAATATCAGGGATGATTAAATCAATTCCCAGCAAGCTTTCATCTGGAAACTTTGCACCACAGTCAATGATCAGTATATCGTCTCCATATTGTACTACATACATATTTTTACCAATCTCATTAATGCCACCTAAAGCAAAAATAGATAATATATTGTTTTTTATGGACAAGCGAATCCCTCCCAATTCTTTTTGTTGCTTCAGCATTATGTAGTATAGCTATAAGCGTTTCATCCTATACGAAACTCAATTTGAGGGACTAACTTTTATCCGATTATTAATATTGGATTTTAAAAAAGAATAGAATAGAACAACGAACAGAATAAAGGAGATGTAGCTGCTTGTCGAATTACTTACAGCATGCAGTATTTGAGCATAGGTTTTGGCTGAGGATACTGAAAGATCATTCGCAATTCATTCATGATTCATTATATCCATCGGAAACAGAGGAAATTAAAAAAGCGAGTTCATTTATTCAACAATTTACACAACTACTTGCTTATGTGAATTCAATAGATGCTAATAATGCGATATCCTTTTCAGTTACTGTTGATGAAACAGTAGAGCAACTAAAGCAATTTAAATTTTATATCCTTAGAAAGCAATTAGTAGGAAATATTAATATTCATCTACCCCCAACCTTTATTAATCACATGGTCAATGAATTAGAGGAATATCAAATTGTACTCAGCTATCTCAAGAAAGGAGAAGTTCCCCCTATTTTTCATGAACTGCATCATCATTTACTCTGGCTTTTAGATGCATCAGGACATGCAGGAATCATAAATGATGATTTGGATGGGGTGGAAAAAAGATTGAAGCAAAAAAGCCATGAATTTACCCAGCATTTCGAACAATTTTATTTAAAAGCAGTTGAGCTTACAGGTTATTTACGTTCAAATATAGAAACATTCCCCGCATTAAATCGCTTTAATAAAGAAGTAGAGTTAGAAATGACCTTATTTAAAACTTTTTTACGTGAGTTAGAGGAAATGGAATTAAGTGCAGAAGTATTAGGAACGTTTACAGCACTTATGGCGGACCATATGCTGAGAGAAGAGCAATATTATTTATCGAAGCTAGCTCAATCTAGAGAGGTAGAATAACTAATAAGGAGGCTATCTGACTACGAAGAGGAGATAGCCTTTTAATTTTCTAAGGATGTATAACTACACTCGTGCCAATTGGAATAATGCTCGCTAGCTCCTCAACATCCTGATTATGCATACGAATACAGCCATGTGATACGGCATGTCCGATAGAGCTGGGATCATTGGTTCCATGAATGCCGTAATGCTCCTTAGAGAGACTCATCCACATTGTGCCGAAGGGACCACCAGGGTTTGGGGCCTTATTGATGATAATAAAATTACCAATCGGCGTATTATGTAGCATTCTACCAACTGCAATGGGATACTGTTTTTGCAGAACATCATTTTTATATAATCGAAGCCAGCGATTATCTGTGGAAATTTCAATTTTATAAGGAATTGTATTGGGATTAGGGAAACCAGGGATCATTAGTTGCTGCCCGATATAAAGTGAATTTGGATTGATACCTGGATTAGCAACAATGATAGATGAAAGTGGTGTGCGATAATCTCGTGCTATTTGAGGCAATGTTTCTCCTGCTTTCACTGTATGGATCAATGACATCACCTCCTATTGTTTTACTATAAGATATGCTAAAGGTATGAAAAAATCCGATAAAGTAATACATAATGGGATATGATAAGCAGTAAATCCAGTAATCAAGGAGCTATAGCCTAAATGAAAGAGTTTAAAATAACGTATTTCTTTGATGAAATGCATTATGTCAGGAGATTTATTCATATTGAGTCTCAGGAAAAGGCAGAGGCATTGGTACGAAGCGAACGAGATCAATATATATCCTTTACAGATAGTAGAGGAATATATCATGAACTGCATACAAAGCATGTCAGAGTTATTCAAATTTCTGAATATCACCGCGTTGATAAAAGTGTAAAAATGAAAAACACATAATATACTCGCCATTACACACATTAGTGTAAAGGAGTGTGAATAATGGATAAAGACAATTTACCACATGAAAAAAAGATGTTTATGAATTTAGCAAGTAAGGATAAGCCTGATATGGTTGATTCAGATAGGATTAGCATTTTTGATTTGCACGAAGATATGCAAACGGTAGACGCTATACCGATTGAAGAACTAAATAAAAGAGTGCAACGTGAAGGTGACGAACTAATTGAACTGCAGCCTGATGAATTATAGGAGGTTATAAAAGTCATGAATAATCAAAATGAAGCCCAGTATACTGCTGCTGGTACCTATATTAATGACGTCAAGAGAAAAAATGCAGAGGCAGGCTTATCATACAATGAGGTAAAAAAACTTTTAGCACAAAATGGCGGGCACGGTACAGCCATGTATAGTGATACAGACGTAACAGAGGTAAAGCAGCAGATTCAGGGAAAAAAGCAATAAGCAATTCTAGAGGGGTATATATCTATGTACTCCTCTTTTGCTATTATGTAGAGTAATGACTAGGAGGTGTTTTGCCCAATGACAGTAGAGGAAAACAATTGTCCGTTATGTGGAGAAGATAATCATTGTGGTGTAATCAAAGGACAAAATGATTGTTGGTGCATGACAGTGAATTTTCCTGAAGAAATCTTTCAAAAAGTGCCACAGGATTTACGCAAATGCATTTGTCAAAATTGTTTGGATACATATAAAAATACAAAATAAGTTTGGGCGTAATGTAGAGAAGTGTAGCAAAAACGTTCAATGAGCCATACTATACTCCTGACACGATAAAATAATAAAAACATATTGTAAGAAGAAACTAATGATTATTCATTGGTACAATTGTCTACCACACATCAACCTTTCAGGCATACATTACTCTGAAAGGAGTGTGTCTAATGACTAAATCAATTGAACTCAGTAATGTAACGAAGGCGTATTTAGAGGAATATAAACGAATCCTCGATAAGATGATGCAGGGTATGACCTATGTGACCATTACATGTAATATTTCTGAAAATTTTATTAAACAAATTATCCCACATCAAGTAGCTGCCATTAAGATGTCAGAAAATGTTTTACGCTATACAACAAATATACCTGTTCAAAATCTCGCATTAGAAATTATTAATACAAGTACAGAGACGTTAGAATGTTTGGAAGCAATACAAAATAGATGCTGTATCGTCCAAAACTCGGAGTATGAATTGTATGAATATATGTGTGCCTATAAAGAAATTACCGAAGTGATGTTCCAGGCAATGTGCGCACCACCAGTCTCTAATAATATTAATATCAATTATCTAAGAGAAATGATTGTTCATCACCAAGGTGGGGTTCGACTGGCACAGAATGTGTTAAGATTCTGTATTTGCCAAGAGTTAATACCAATCCTGCGATGTATGATTGATACAATGTGCCAGCAGATTTGCGATATGGAAAAACTTCTAGATGCTTTAAAGGATTGTGAAAATTGCTAGCTTTATCGCAAAATAAGCCCTGTCGAAAAAAACGCTAAAATCAAAAGAAGATTTTGGCGTTTTTTGTTGAATATTAATAGATATGACAAAATGAAATTGTCAATAAGGTGTACAAAAGAATAAGAAAGTGTAAAGAATTTATAGAGATTCTATGCTTGTTTTTGTATTATTGGTAAAATGTATATGCTAATTTTCATTCATAATTATGATAATTGCTAATGAATGAAAAGGTGCCAAGTCATGGATAAAAATTGAAAAGAAAGTTTAACGAATTATAGATTGTGATAATTGTATTTAACATTAAGGGAGTGGACCATTATGTTCAAAAGGAAGAAAATTAATCTAGATTATGATTATTTTTCAGCTGAAAAAAATTCAGACATTGAGGCAAATGAGCGTTTTAAAGAAAAACTAGATTTCCTCGCATTATCTAGAATTAGAAGAGAATCTGTAAGCTTCTTAAGAAAAATTTACGAAAATAATAGAAAGGAAATATTAGATAATTTTTACGATCGATTACTAGAAATACCCGAATTTAATCATGTCATCAATACACATTCAACTGTGGAACGCTTAAAAGGCTTATTCGACAACCATTTTATCAGCTTGTTTGATGATGAGCTGGACTTAGACTATGTATTTAAAAGACGGAAAATTGCCTATGTTCATGCACGAATTGGTGTTTTGCCAAACTGGATGATTTCTGCTTACACACTTATAAATCAATTAATTATCCCATTGATTGTGAAGGAATTATCCCGTGATCAGGATAAAATGCTTGATGTATTACTGTCTTATGATAGTTTAGTAACGATTGACCAACAAATTATTCTTGAGACATACATTGAAATTCAGGGAGGCTCAGTAGTCAATGGCTTAGGCGAGATTATTACATATAATACGCAATTAGACTCCATTAAAGAACTTATTGAATTTCAAGATATTCAACAAAAGGAAATCATTGCGGTGGACAACTCCATGCATGATTTAGATGCAAGTATAGAGGAAATAGCAGCTTCTGTAGGGGATATCTCCACTCATACAAAACATGCATTGAAAAAATTAAATGGAGATTTAGAGTCACTGCAACAAGTTTCTTCCATTTTACAGTCAACAGATGAAGGTCATAAGTCCATGCAAGGAGATATTATTCGCTTAGTTGATCGAGTTAACAGTGTAGCGAAGCTAATGGAGCTGATTAAAAGAATCGCAGACCAAACAAATTTATTGGCACTGAATGCTTCGATTGAAGCTGCACGTGCAGGTGAAGCTGGTAAAGGCTTTGCTGTAGTAGCAGAAGAGGTACGAAAGCTAGCAGATGATACAAATACATCGGTAAAATCTATTCATACTGATATTCAGGAGCTGCTACTTATTACGAATAATATTAGTAACTTAACAAATCAATTTTCACAGGATTTACATCAAGGTGTTACAGATACACTGCAAATTTCACAAACACTTACAGAATTAAATAAAAATCTTCAGCAGCAAGGAATACGCTTTGAGGAAATTGCGACAACAACTAGAGCACAGGCAGAATCATCATCGGAAATTTCAGAGCGCAATCGTAATATGACGGAGAGTATGCAAAAAAGTAAGGTGATTGTGTTTGATATG
This sequence comes from Lysinibacillus sp. B2A1, assembly GCA_002973635.1. GTDB lineage: Bacteria > Bacillota > Bacilli > Bacillales_A > Planococcaceae > Lysinibacillus. The sequence continues at coordinate 4,777,080 of CP027224.1, read as the reverse complement.
GGTTCTGCGATTTATAAGCTAAGTAAAATGATTGATGGATATCGTTCATCTACTATTTCGAAAAACTTTATCATCAGTCAAGAGGATATTATTGAACTAGCAATTACTGACCATTTATTATGGCGCTGGAAAATTTATAATTTATTGCTAGGCTTTGAAACAATGACTGAACAAGATGTTGGTTCTCCAAAGGAATCTCGACTTGGGGAATGGTACTATGGTACAGGGAAAAAGCTGTTGAGTAATGAGCAAGCATACATTGTATTAGAGCGTCCATTTATCCATGTTCATGAACTGGCAAAAAAGGCAGTTCAGGAGTACAATCGAGGCAATAAAGCAGTGGCTGAAACTTACTTAACTGAAATAACAAAAGAATCCTATATTGTCATCGACAAACTAAAAGAGCTAAAGCAAATTTTAATGAACGAGAAAAAACAATATATACATTAATACAAAGGGGCCTTCCTATGCGGGAGAGCCCTTCTATTATCTAACGCAATTATGAAACACTTATCTTTTCAAGTACAGATGCACACATAAATGTTACTGTTCGTTTTTCGCTGTCATAGAGACACCACTCTCGATGATCAACTACTGAGCCAACATTAATGCCATATTGCTTGTCTTGTAATACGATTGGTTGTCCAAAGCGGATTCGAATAGGTAGTTTTTTATTACCGTGATAAAGACCAGATTCATGGCTATGTCCAAAGAAAAGAAGTGATTTTTTAAATGAAGGAAATGTTGGCTGCCATGACACACTCCATTTAAATTGATGACCATGCATCAGTATTGCCCCTTCAATTTCAATTGTTTCAGGTAGTTTTGTAAATCGTTCAATGCCTGTTACACGTGTAATACGTTCCTCCTGATTACCACGAATTGAAGGAAACGTCAGTAAATTTTCAAAGTCATTATTGACAATGGCGGCGTTTTGAAGTGATAAACCGGACACCCTTTGGGCCTTTTTCTTACTCACAGTACATTCATATAAATCCCCTAAACCTATTATTCTAGCATCTTTGGCAGTTTGCTGGATATGAGCTAACACCGCCCTTGTATCTTCTATATTAGAATGTAAATCTCCTAAAAGTGCGTACTGCATTTTTAACCAAGCCTTTCTTAAAAATATTGTACAAATATCATACACCTAACAGAAATTGATAGAAAAGTAAAATGTCTAAGTATATTTTGAAGCATGTCGTTCATATTTTCGAATAGGTAGAAAAATTGCCACCTTTCTAATAGCCTGCTAGAATAAAAACATAATTTTCTGAAAATTGTGTGATACCAAGGTTATTTTGAGGTAATTCTACATGTTTAGATGGTAAAAATAAAAAATTTGGGGGGCTTATAATGACAATGCTAATGACGGATATTTTACAAAACCATGCTGTGCAACAACCTGAAGGGATTGCAACGTTGTATGATGGAAAAAGGCTAACCTATCATGAGTTTTTCAAATGTGCTGAAACTTTTGCCGCTTATTTACAAGAGCAAGGTTATAAGAAAGATGATGTAATTGCCTTATATACATTGAATTCCGATCTATTTTTAATTGCGTATATCGGAGTTCAATTAGCAGGTTTTGTAGTTATGCCGATTAATACAAAATTAGCGGCTCCAGAAGTCGAATTTATTTTTAATCATTCAGAAGCAAAAGGACTCATTTATGATGAACGATTAAGTGAAATACTAGCGGATATTTCATATACTTTTTCGCATGCTGTTGGGTTTAAGGAAATGGAAAAAATTATAGAGAATTATACTGGACAGCGACGTTCTGTCAAATTGGTGAATGATGATACAGCAGTTGTTATGTATACATCTGGGACGACAGGTAAGCCAAAGGGAGTAATGCTAACACATCACAATATTGTCTCAACAGCAGAAATATGGTCATCCTCGATGAATATGACGAAGGAAGATAGAATGTTTATTTGTACACCTTTATTTCACTGTGCAGGGCTTCATGTATTTGCAATGCCGATGTTTTATCAAGGCGGTACAGTTATCATTGAAGAAGCTTTTTCTCCAGCAAATACATTAAAGCAGCTTGCCGCAACTGATGCGACAATTTTTTTCGGTGTTCCGTCGATGTATACGATGATATTAAATACACCTGTCTTTAAGGAACATACTTTTAAGCATTTACGTTTATTATGTTATGGAGCAGCCCCAATGCCTTATGAGCTCGTGAAGCAAGTGAAAGAAGCATTTCTAAATGTCAAGGTACAAAACCTATATGGTCAAACTGAAAATTCTCCCGCAGCTACTTCTCTTTTAGATATGGATGCATTAACAAAAATCGGGTCAGTAGGAAAGCCATTGACACAAACAGAGGTACGTGTAGTAGATAGCTTTGGAGAATCTGTGCCAGCAGGTGAGGTAGGAGAAATATGTGTAAGAGGGCCACAGGTAATGAAAGGCTATCTTCGAAACGCGGAAGAAACAGCTAGAACGATTAGAAATGGCTGGCTCTTATCAGGGGATTTAGGTCGTTTTGACGAAGAGGGCTACCTTTACATTGTTGATCGAAAAAAGGATATGATTATTCGTGGTGGCGAAAATATTTATCCGATCGAGATAGAAGAGGTTTTATATCAGTTGCCAGAAATTTTAGAGGCAGCGGTTGTAGGACTACCACATGAGGTGTATGGCGAAGTACCAAAGGCATTTGTTGTATTAAAGGAAGGAAAAGCTCTCGATGAAAAATCCATATTGATCTATTGTCGAAAGCAGCTTGCAAAATATAAAGTGCCTTATGAGATAGAATTTTTAGCTGAACTGCCGCGTAATGCTTCAGGAAAAGTTCTAAAACATACCTTGCGTCCTAAGGTAAGTACGCATTAAATTTTGTTATTGGTAAAATGGGAAAGGAAATCTCTGTGGATTGCGGTTCTATGAAAAGACGTAGCTATTGTAGCCTTGAGCTTCCGCTAGCTTGTATAAAAACCTTACAGAAAAGCGAGAAGGTTGCAATAAACACAAAGATTTCCTTGATCATTTTGGCTCAGGTTCATTAAAGAAAGATAGAATAGGAACGACTATGAAATTAGCGTATAATAGAGTCTATGACAAATTGAAATATAGATTTGAAGTGATGGTCTTCAAAATAGAATAGGAGCGGAATTTGTCTTGTGGACGGGGTATAAACGCTTTTTACTAATAGGTATTATCATCATTATGTTACTTTCAGGCTGTAATCAATTTTCGCAGCAGGAAAAACAAAAAAGTGAATTAACGGTTTTAACGGTAGAGTTTAATAGTGGTGCACCTATCCCGAATCTTTATATAACGGTTACTGATGTGAAGACTGGAAAAATAGTCGAGGATGTAATTGGCTCTGATGAGGGTGAGGCAACCTTTTCAAAGTTAAAAGAGGGACAGGAATATGCCATTGCTGCAACTACTCTTGAAAATAGTACAGAAAATAATGGATATACGACAATTGAAAATTTTACGTACGATTCAACAAAGCCGTACTATCGACTACAAACACATTTTTCAAGAGATGAGCAGGAATTAGATGTACCAGTTGTTATGCAAAATCCTGAACTACCGCATGGCTGTGAAATTACATCGTTAACAGCCGTCTTAAATTATTATGGTATGAATGTTACAAAGCTTGAAATGGCTGATACGTATTTACCGAAGCAAAAAATTAACACTATAGACGGGCAGCGGTTTGGTCCAAACCCAAATCAGGCATTTGCAGGTAATCCTCGTGATAAAGCAAACGGTATGTATGTCTTTGCAGCTCCTATTGTTAAAGCTGCAGAGGTAGCAATAGCTGATAAACAGGCAGATTTACGTGTTACAAATATGAGTAAAGCCTCACAGGACGAAATTTTACAGCTTGTTAGGGAAGGCATACCTGTTGTGACTTGGGTTACATTGGATTTGTCAGAGCCTAAAACAAAATCAACTAAGGGCTGGATTTATAAAGGTGAAACAACGCCGCGTGACGCGTATATGAACTTACATGCAGTTGTTTTAACAGGGCATTTAGGTGATAAAGTAGTTGTGATGGACCCATTAAAAGGCTATGTTACATACAATGTCGATCATTTTTTCAAAAGCTATAAAGAGCTAGGAGAACAAGCTGTAGCAGTGCATAAATAGTTTCTTAGAAGCATCAGGAAGTAGCAGTATGTTACACTTAGAAAAAAAGCTAAAGTGAGTTGAGTAGAATGGCTATTACCCATGCTTTTTTACCGGTTTTATTAGGAGATGAAATGAATGCATATGGCATGGCTAGAGCATTTTACGAATCCTATGGTGTAAAACCACTTGCAGTAAATCATACAAATATGGCGAAAATACAACAGAGTGATTTATTAACATTTCGTGAAATACCAAGACTGAATATTGAAGAACGTTTTGTAGTTGCTTTACAGGCAATCGCAGAGGAATTTGCTGATAAAAAACTATTGTTGTTGGCCTGTGATGAGTTTTATGTAAAAAAAATAGTGCAACATAAAGAGGAGCTAGCAGAGCTTTTTATCATACCTTATGTAGATGCGCCACTAGCTAGCCAGCTATTAACGCGTGAGAGTATGTATGAGCTTTCAGCAAAATTTGGCTTTCAGTATCCTGCTATGCATGTTTGTACAGTTAATGACTATGAGGAATTTGAAATTCCCTTTGAATATCCAGTTGTCATTAAACCAATGAATATGACAAAGTATGCTACATGTATTTTTCCAGGTAAGAAAAAGGTATATATTGCATATGATAATGAGGAAAAGGATGCAATTTTCCAGGCTATTTATAAGGAATCTGCCTATAGAGATGACCTGATGGTACAGCAATATATTCCAGGTGAGGATGCCAATATGCGTGTCGTTAATGCCTATGTTGGGCAAGACGGACAAGCGAAGCTACTAGCTATCGGTAATCCCATTTTAGAGGAGCATTCTCCTGATGGAATAGGTCGTTATGTAGCGATTATGACGATATATGATAGGGATTTAATGGATCAAGTCAAAGTATTTTTGGAGGAAATCCAATTTCAGGGCTTTGCCACGTTTGATATGAAGTATGATGAACGTGACGGGCAATATAAGCTATTAAGTATTGAATTACATAATGAGCTTTCAAATTATTATGTGACAGCTAGTGGCTATAATTTAATGCAATACGTTGCGGATGATTTTATCCGTGGTAGCAAGCTACAGCTGACTTATGTGCAAAACAAGCATCTGTGGACAATTGTGCCGAACGGTGTACTTTTTAAATATGTTCAAAATGAGCAACTTGTGATTGAGGCAAAGAGCCTGATTCGACAAGGACTAGCAACTGACTCCATTTTCAATTATAAGGATATGAATGCTAGGCGTTGGCTGAACATAACGCTCGATAATTTAAGCTTTTATCGAAAATATAAGAAATATTTTAACAACAAAGGTCTGTCTAACTCATGAAAAAACAAACTTTAGGTATTATTGGTGGCGTTGGCCCACTTGCAACAATGTTTATCGGTGAAATGATTGTAAGGCGTACAAAGGCAAAGAAGGATCAGGAGCATCTGCATACAATTATTGATAATGATACAAATATTCCTGATCGTACAGCCTTTATTTTAGATAAAACAAAAGAAAATCCTGTTCCAGTCATAATAGATGATGCAAGAAAGCTTGCTTCAATTGGGGCAAATATGATTGCTATTCCGTGTAATACAGCACATACCTTTTATGATGAAATTGCGGAAGGCTCTCCAGTTCCAGTACTGCATATGATACGAGAAACGGCGAAGCGTGCCTATGATTTAGGCGCAAAGCGTGTTGGTATTTTAGCAACAACTGGCACTTTAACATCGCGTATGTATCAGACTGCGTTAGAGGAATATGGTCTTACGCCTGTTGTCCCTGATGAGCCAATCAAAGAAAAAGTAATGTCTATTATTTACGATTTTGTAAAGGCTGGAAAGGATGTTTCAGCAGAGGAATGGCAACCGATAGAAGAGGCTATGCTAGAACTTAATTGTGATCGTATTGTTTTAGGCTGTACGGAATTATCGATTGTGAATAGAGATTTAAAACTAAATGATAAATATATTGATTCATTAATTGTTTTGGCAGAATGTGCGATTTTGTCATGTGGCTATGAATTAGTAGATTAACTAGATAAAATCTGCTCGCTTTTCGCGGGTAAGCCCCAAGCCTTCAATGGAGCGCAAGAGGCTTACATTCCGTGCATGAGGTGTGCAGATTTTTTAGTTACAGTATCACATACTGAATTAGTGAAACGATTATCAGATGGTTTTCGTACATATGAAGTAGGATAATGCTTAGTGTGTTAAACTAGTGTCAAGCAGATAGAAGGTGGGAAATAACATGTCAGTAATAAACTTATTAAATGAAGCATTACAAGCAAAATGGAAATTTGAAGAACCGATGAAAATTCAAGAGGAAATGATTCCAGCAATGCTTGAAGGAAAAGATATTGTGGCAGAATCGCCAACAGGATCGGGGAAGACTTTAGCCTATGTGCTTCCTTTATTAAATAAAGTAAATGGTGCAAAAAAACAAACGCAAGGACTTATTGTAGCCCCATCACAGGAGCTGGCTATGCAAATCGTAGAGGTTATCCGTGAATGGACAGCAGGCTCAGATATTACAGTTCAGCAATTGATTGGTGGCGCAAATACTGCACGTCAAATTGAAAAGCTAAAGAAAAAACCGACAATCGTTGTTGGAACGCCTGGTCGATTAAATGAACTAGCAAGAGCAGGAAAATTAAAGCTTAAAGAAATAGAAACAATTATTCTTGATGAATGTGACCAGTTGCTTAGTCGAGAATATCGTGTAGTTGTAAAATCCTTTATCGAAGGCTCTGCTTATGGGCGACAAGTAGTTGTTGTCTCTGCAACGATTACAGAGGAGATTGAGTTAGTGGCTAGTCGTATGATGTTTGAGCCAATCCGCTTTAAATTAAAGCCTGAGGATATGGTGAAGGTTGGTAAGGTAGTTCATTCCTTTATCAAGGTCGAAGAAAGGGATAAAACTGATTTCCTACGTCGCTTATCACATACAGAAGGGTTACGTGCATTAGCTTTTGTAAACAATATCGACCAATTATTAATGAAAGAAACGAAGCTGCAATATCGTTCTGCACCAATCGTGACACTACATTCTGACATGAAAAAAGAAGAGCGTAAAAAGGCATTAGATGCATTCCGTAAAGGAGAAGCACGTATTTTAATTGCTACAGATATTGCAGCACGAGGTTTAGATATTGCAGGTTTAACACATGTTATTCATGTTGATGTACCAAGAACGATCGAGCAATACTTACATCGTTCAGGACGTACAGGACGTGCTGGTGCAGATGGCGAGGTATTAACGTTATTAGCTTATCGAGATGAAAAAACATATAAAAAATGGATAAGAGAAATTCCAGGCAAATCTGTACAAAAAGTATGGCATGATGGCAAGCTAGTAGAAGGAAATTCAAAAACAATTGGACAAAAGCGAGGTTAACTAATATGACATTTGAAGAAAAATTACAAGCATATGCAGAGCTTGCAGTAAAAGTTGGTGTTAATATTCAGCCAGGGCAATACTTATTAGTCAATACTTCAGTAGAAGCTCTAGATTTTGCTCGTTTGGTAGTGAAAGAGGCTTATAAGGCTGGAGCAGGACGTGTTCATGTAAACTTTTCTGATGATGTAATGGATCGAGCTTATTTCGAGCACGCCTCAGATGAAGAATTCAATCGTTTCCCTGAATGGGTAGTTAAAATGCGTGATGAGCTAATCGAACGCAAGGGTGCTTTATTATGGATTGATGCTGCGGATCCAGATAAATTAACAGGTATTCCAGCCGACCGTCTTGCAACACATCAAAAAGTATCAGGAGCAGCACTAAAAAATTATCGCAATGCTGTGATGAAGGATTTAATCGCATGGTCTATTGTTGCAGTTCCTTCTCCGAAATGGGCAGCGAAGGTTTTCCCGAATTTAACAACTGAGGAACAGGTGCCAGCTCTATGGGAGGCAATTTTTAAAACTGTCCATATTGGAGAGGGCAATGCAGTTGAAAATTGGCGTGAACATGTTGTAAATTTAGAATCTCGTGCAGCGCTGCTTAATCGAAAAAAATATGCAAAGCTTCACTATACAGCGCCTGGTACTGATTTAACAATTGCTTTAGCTCCACAGCATAAATGGCTTACTGGTGGAAGTAAAACACCAGATGATACTGTCTTTATTGCGAATATGCCGACAGAAGAGGTATATACGTTACCATTAAAGCAAGGTGTAAATGGCTATGTAAGTAATACAAAGCCATTAGTATACCAAGGCAATATTATTGATGACTTTAAACTGACATTTGAAGAAGGCAAAATTATCAAGGCTGAGGCACAGGTAGGTCATGATTTATTACAGGAGCTTATTCAGGTAGATGAGGGCTCATGCTATTTAGGTGAAGTAGCGCTAGTACCACATGAGTCTCCAATTTCAGCTTCTGAGATTTTATATTTTAATACTTTATTTGATGAAAATGCATCGAACCATTTAGCCATCGGTGAGGCATATCCAACTTGCCTAGAAGGTGGAAGAGATTTAGAAAATGGACAGCTTGAGGCATTAGGTGCAAATATTTCTGTCACACATGAAGATTTTATGATTGGCAGTGGAGAGATGGATATTGACGGTATTTTACCAGATGGTACTGTGGAGCCAATTTTCCGCAAAGGTAGCTGGGCTTTTTAAATTCTGTTGATGTAAGGAAAAGGAGTTGAGCAGATGAAACGCTTACTAAGTTTTGGTATAGCTATTATGACAATGGTATTTGGTGTTTCATCTGTCTTAGCTCAAAGTGAAAATTACGTGGCTATTGGAGATTCCTTGGCAGCTGGTCAAACACCCTACCAAGAGATTGATCACGGCTATAGTGATTTTATTGCCATGAGGTTGGGCAAGACTGGGCAATTAAGCAACTATACGAAGGAGCTCGCTTTCCCAGGCTTTACAACAACAGATGTACTGAAACGGATAAAATCTGAGGAAGCAAGCGACCTATTAGCAGATGCTACTCTCATTACAATATCGGCAGGCGCTAATGATTTATTACGTCTTGTGCAGGTCAATCCGACTGCTGGTACTTTGACCTTTTCACAGATGCAAACGGATTATGCGTTAAATATAGCTAGAAAAAATATGATAGAGATTTTAGAGGAATTAATAGTACGTGCACCTAAAGCAAAGGTCTATGTGATGGGGTATTATTTTGCTTATCCAAATGTGCACGATACACAAAAAGAAGGTACAAATAAACAGCTAATAAAGCTAAATACAATTTTACAACAGCAGGCAGAACAAGCTGGAGCAACTTATGTAAATGTGTATGATGCTTTTGGCTTAAACGCCACAAGTTTTTTACCAAATATTGCTGATGTACATCCGAATTTTGAGGGTTATCGTCAAATGGCCAACGCATTTCTATATGAATATAGTGGAGGCAATGCATTAGCAATTTCCTCTAGTGAATTGCCTAAACCTCAACCTAAATCGTTTGAGGAGATTTTAGAAAAACAAGAAGAATCTGCGGAGACGCGAGAAGAGAAGGAGAAACCTGATCCTATAGCACGAACCATTCGAGGATTTATCGGATATGCAGCCTTTATAGAAAAAATGAGAGCAATTTAATAAAAAATGAAAAGGGTATCGATTAGAGATGCTCTTTTTTTCATGTGGTAATGGATAAAAGAGAAAAAGTGATGGATAGAACTTTCAAATCAATGGATAGAAGAGCAGAAATAATGGATAAAACAATACTAATAAAAGGTAAATCAAACATCTAACAGTCGTGATAGAATGGAGATAGATTGGAGGCGCAAAGAATGAAAATATTTCATACAGCAGATTGGCATTTAGGAAAGCTGGTACAGGGAGTCTATATGACGGAGGATCAGCGCTATATTTTACAGCAATTTATGCAAGCCATTGATGAAGAAAAGCCTGATGTTATCATTATAGCAGGTGATTTATATGACCGTTCAATGCCCCCTATTGAGGCCGTTAATTTACTCAATGATACTTTGGCAGAAATTGTGCTTGATAAAAAAATTCCAGTGTTAGCGATTGCCGGGAACCACGATAGTGCAGGTCGATTAAATTTTGGCAGCAGCCTGATGAGTGATAGTGGATTACACATGAAAGGTCAATTCACGAAGGATCATGCTCCAATTATTTTAACGGATGATTTTGGCGATGTACATTTTCATCTTGTGCCATATGCGGAGCCTGCGTCAGTACGTACAATTTTAGGAGATGATACAATTCGTTCTCACCAAGATGCGATGAAAAAAATTATCGACCATATTGGACAAAGCTTAGATCCAACAAAACGTCATGTGTTTGTGGGGCATGCCTTTGTAACGAAGTATGGTGAGGAGGAAGCGAATACGAGTGATTCAGAGCGCCCGCTATCAATAGGTGGCTCTGATTGTATAGATGCAGCATTATTTAAGCCTTTTCATTACACGGCACTTGGTCATTTACATAAAGCACATTTTGTGTTGAATGAAAAAATTCGCTATGCTGGCTCTCTATTGAAATATTCATTGTCTGAGCATTTACATGAGAAGGGCTTTTTGATCGTTGAGCTAGATGCACAGGGAGATCTTACTGTTACAAAACGAAAGCTTCTGCCGAGACGGGATTTACGCGTAGTAGAGGGCTTGTTGGATGATTTATTAACATTACCGCCAAATGAAGATTATGTATTTGTCCGTTTAACAGATACGGCGCCAGTGGCTTCACCGATGGAACGTATTCGTACAGTGTTTCCTCATGCAATGCATGTTGAGCGTAAAGCCATGCGTCCAGAAATACGACATGAAATACAAGTAGTTGAGACGGAGAAGGTAGACGACATTGATTTATTTCGTTCATTTTTTACAGATATAATTGGTATAGAGCCGGATCAAGATACAGAGCGTCTATTTACAGAGATGCTTCAGGAATTATTAGATGAGGAGCGAGAAACAGTAAAATGAAGCCATTAAAGTTAACAATTACTGCATTCGGTCCATATAAAAATACAGAAATAATTGATTTTCAACAGCTTGGTGACCATCGCCTATTTGCAATTTCTGGCAAAACAGGTGCTGGCAAAACGACTATTTTCGATGCTATTTGTTATGCACTTTATGGATCAGGTAGCGGTGAAGATCGTCAGGATACAGCTATGCTACGAAGTGGTTTTGCAGAGGATGATGTTTACACTGTGGTAGAGCTCACTTTTGAAATGGATGGCAGGGTTTATCAAGTTTTACGTCAGCCTGGCCATATTAAAGCAAAAAATAAAAGTGTTACTGGTAAGAAAATTGAATTGGCTGAAGTCAAAGAAGGTAAGCTTGATTTTGGAATTGTAGAAAAGCAGCAAACACTTGAGGTAGATAAAAAGCTACAGGAAATAATAGGTCTGACAAAGGATCAGTTTAGCCAAATCGTCATGCTGCCACAAGGAGAGTTCCGTAAGCTGTTAACCTCTGATTCTACAAACAAAGAGGTTATATTACGTAAAATATTTAAAACAGATCGCTTCGGTGCAATGACTAAAAAACTGGATGCCAAACGGAAAGAAGCAGAAGGTGATTTACTAAGAGCTCAACAATTAAAGGAGCATTTACTTGGTCAAATTGCAGGTGCCTTACCACAACGAGCATCCTTTTTATTTACTTGTATAAATGATAATACCGAAAACATGCATCAAATGAAAAACGCACTGGAAGAGGAACATGCCTACTATATCGAGCGTATTCAAGTAGAACAGCAGCGCTATGATGAAGCCTATGCTCATCATCAAAAGGAACAAGAATATTATAGTATGGCAAAAACGCTGAATGAGCAGTTTGATGAGCAATCCAAACGCCAAAACAAACTGCAAGCATTGCTACAAGAACAGGATGTGTATGCTGTAAAGGAACGTGAGATTGCTTTGGCAGAGAAAGCTGAACGTCTAGTGTTACTTGAGCAACAATGCATAGATTTACGCAATGAGCAAAATAGAAAAGAACAATCCTATCAGCGAGCGGTGATAGAACAGAAAAATGCTGAGACTCAGCTGATAGTTGCACAAGAACAGTTTAACATTGAAGAGGCAAAAGAGCCTGAACGTCAGCAACTTCTACAGCAAGAAATACAGCTCCAAGCATTATTACCGAAATTTGAGGCGTATGAACATAATCTTCATCAAATGCAACTAGCTGAGCAAAACGTCGTAACAGCAAAACGGGCACTAGCAGATAATATAGCTTTACTAAAGAAAGAACAAAATCAATTACAGCAATTAACAATAACAATTGAACAATATGAAAAACAGCTAGAACCATATGAAGGTTATTTAGAGCGGCTACCGAAGTTAAAAGAGCAAGTATCATTATTAGCGCAAGTTGAAAAATACACGAAAGCAGCTGAGACAATAGAACAGGATGTAATGACTGTTAATGTCCATCACCGAGAAAGTAAACAAGCACTTCAAAAGCTGGAGCAGCAATGGATTACTAGCCAGGCAAGTATTTTAGCACAGCAGCTTAAGGATGGAGAGCCTTGCCCAGTTTGCGGTAGCACAACACACCTTGAAACACATTTAGAACAATTTGAGGATATTGAATTAGCTCAAGTGGAAGCTTTACGTTTAAAGGCGGCAACTGATGAGCGTAAGCTTTTGGAAAAAGAAGCTTTATTGAATTCAACCAAGCAGCTTTTACAAGAGGCACTAGCGCAGTTGGAGACTAATCATATTGATCTAACCAATCAAACAGAAATAGTTACTTCCTTACAAAATGCAGAGCAGCAAATTACCATTTTAAAAGTAGTGAATCAGCAATTAGCTGATATACGCATAAAACAAAAGCAGCAACGTGGAAGTCTGGAGCTGCTACAAGAGAAGCACATAAAGCTGGAGCAATATTTTGCTGACCAGACGAAGGAATTAACCAAACAACAGGCAATTGTGGAGGAGCAGCAAAAGCATATTCCTGAAAATATTAAGACGTTACAAGTGTTAAAACAGGCAATTATTGATATAGCTTCACAGAAGGCAGTATTACAAACTGCCTGGAATGCCAGTCAACAAAACCTGCAAACTGCGAAGGAAGCAGCGAATAGTGCCAAAATGGCCGTAGAAATAAATAAACAGGCTTTCGAGGAATTAAAGCTGAAAATGGATGAAAAGCGCGAGCAATTTTCAGAAAGTATGAGGATAGCAGGCTTTGAAAACTTTGAAGAATTTGCTGCTGCTAAGCGTAGTGAGTTTCAATTAGAGGCTTTACGGAAGGCTTGTAGCGATTATGCTCTACAAATACACACATTACAGGTGCAAATTACTGAAGGAACGAAACATCTTCAAGGAAAAGAAAAGCAAGATTTAACGTTAATGGAAGAAAGGTTAGCAATGCACCGTGCAGCATATGAGGAAGCATTTAAAATGTTGCAGCAAATGAAAGGATATGCAAAAGCTTGCGAAGAATTTGTTGAAAGAATCGAAGATACAGCACATGAGATTCGTTTACTTGAAAACGAAGCGGGGAGAGTGAAGGAGCTTTATGCAGTGCTAAATGGTCAGAATTCGAAAAAGCTATCCTTTGAGCGCTATATTCAAATCAACTATTTAGATAAAATCACAGAGGCTGCAAATGTACGTTTACAGCATTTATCCAATGGACAATTTGAGCTTCGACGTTCTGATCGATTAGAGAAGCATGCTAAGCAAAGTGGTTTAGGGCTAGATGTTTATGATGCTTATACAGATCAACTACGCGATGTGAAAACATTATCTGGTGGAGAAAAGTTCAATGCATCATTAAGTCTTGCCCTTGGTATGGCAGATGTGATTCAAAGCTTTCAGGGGAATATTCATATTGAAACAATGTTTATCGATGAGGGCTTCGGGTCACTTGATGAAGAAGCTTTAAATAAGGCGATTGATACACTGATTGATTTGCAGGATTCTGGACGCATGATCGGTGTCATATCTCACGTTGCAGAGTTAAAGGCTACAATGCCTGCTGTGTTACATGTTGAAAAAACAATGAATGGCTATAGTCAAACATATTTTGAAGTGAAATAGAGGCTGGGACATAACTAAATGGTTCTTTTATAAAGCCGAATAATCTCTAAATTAACCAAACACGAAAAATAGATAAACCGAACTATTCCGAAACACTTCATGAGCGTTTCATTGGATAGTTCGGTATTTTTGTTGGCTGAAACACTTTTGTTCCTGCCTCTTTATTCTATAAATCCTCAATAATAATATAGGTCATGTAAATTGGACCATGAACTCCAACGACTAAAATCATTTCAATATCGGCAGAGTTACTAGGACCAGAAATAAAATTAACGCAAGAGGCGAGAGTTTCGCCATTTTGTAGACGCTCTCGAATTTGTATTGCTGCCTGTGTCATTCGAGGCACAATAGAGCTTTTTGGTATTAGGATAATAGACTTGGTAGGTAAGAAGCTAACAGTACGACCGTGATTTGGATTGCTAAAAAGTACAGCTGTACCGGATTCCGCTAAGGTAATATCACTAATTGTAACTCCGATATTTGCCTTCTCTACTAGTTCTATATTATCTCTGCCAATCGATGGGTCCCAAGTGTGTAGTTCGATTTGTTTTTTAGGTAATGTATCTGAAAATAGCCCCGTCAGACCATAAGTGTCAAATCGTTCATCCTGCCAAGTCATAATTGGCCCACCATCATAGTCGTCAATGACTTTTTCCAGTGTCATAGCTAAATCAGCAGAGGATGTGACAACGCAGTTCGTATTAATACGTGTGCATTGTTTTTGTAAGATGATCAACAGCTCATCCTGAGATAAGTTTTGTAATGTTTTATGTTGTGGTGAATATCGCCATTGAGGACGCTCTACATGCACTGGTATAGATAATCGTTGAAGTCTAGAAGATAATTGACGAATAAATGTCTCACGATTTTGAATTTTGCCTACCATTCCTTATTCATCTCCTTTTTGTCGATTTTCGAACCAGTCACGGAAGCGCTCTTTTTTAGGCGCAGGGAATTCACGAATATTTGTCCAATTTTTTAATGGACCGATGCCTTTTGATAATTGGTCATTTTTTGTTAATGGCTTTAAAACACTTGAAGCAACCTTAGATCCGAATTTATACATACCGCTTGATGAGGTACCAATACCGAAAATAGACATAAGGAAGCGTTCCGATACAGGTGCACGACCTTCTTTTTCGACAATGGTTTGTCGATGCTTATGCAATAATTCATGTAAAGGAATTTTCACTGGGCAAACATCTGTGCAAGCGCCACAAAGTGTTGAAGCAAACGGTAGTTCCTTATAGTCATCATAGCCACCTAGCAATGGCGATAAGACCGCTCCTACTGGTCCAGAGTAAATTGAGCCATATGAATGGCCACCTACATGTCGATAAACAGGACAAATATTAGCGCAAGCACCACAGCGAATACATTGTAAGATAGCTTGGAATTCACTACCTAAAATTTCAGATCGCCCATTGTCAACAATAACTAAATGAAACTCTTCTGGCCCATCTACATCACCATCTTGACGAGGACCACTTAAAACAGTTACATAACTAGGAAGTTTTTGACCAACTGCACTTCTTGTTAGCATATTGACGAGTACTTCAAGCTCTTCAAATGTTGGTACAAGTCTTTCCATCCCCATTACAGTAATTTGTGTTTTTGGTAGTGCTGTTGATAAGTCAGCATTTCCTTCATTTGTTACAATACAAACAGAGCCAGTTTCAGCCACCGCAAAGTTACAACCCGTAATGCCGATATCAGCTGATAAATAATCATTTCGCAGCATTTTACGAGCATGCTTTGTTAGCTCCTCAGGACGTGCAGAGCCTTCATATTGATGATGAGATTGGAAGCTTTCCCGCACCTGCTCTTTCTTGCGGTGTAAAGCAGGTGCCACGATATGTGAGGGTAAATCATTATCTAGCTGTAAAATATATTCTCCTAAATCGGTTTCAACAACCTGACAGCCAACATGTTTTTCTAAATAATGATTTAAGTCTATTTCCTCTGTTACCATCGATTTTGATTTGACAATTTTTTTAGCCTCTTTTTCCTTAGCAACATTAGCAATATAAGCTTGGGCTTCCTCAGCAGTAGTCGCAAAGAAAACATGTCCACCTCGTGCAGCAACCTGTTCAC
Organism: Lysinibacillus sp. B2A1; assembly: GCA_002973635.1. Classification (GTDB taxonomy): domain Bacteria; phylum Bacillota; class Bacilli; order Bacillales_A; family Planococcaceae; genus Lysinibacillus. The sequence continues at coordinate 4,760,902 of CP027224.1, read as the reverse complement.
TTAATTCCGTTAAATAATAATCAAGATTTGCAAGTACATGCTGACGGATCTCCTCACCAAGAGAACGCCACTCCTCCCAATGGCCAAGCTCATCTGTAGCCAATTGACGATTTGTTTCTAAACGATCTTGTGCACCTGAAACGGCACTGCGCATAAATGTATTTTGAATACCTTCTCCAACACGATTGTTAAATGGCTCATTACCGACCTTCATTGGCATTATGCACGCACCTCCATTTTGCGAGAATTCAAAATTTCAGCTATATGAAGTACTTGTATATGGGTACCTAATCGTTCTGCACGTCCACGAATATTCATTAAACAACCTTCATCCGCCCCTACTAAATAAGTGGCACCAGTTTCAATGATATGTTGTACCTTTTCATCAACCATTTGCTCGGAAATAGGTGTCATTTTTACTGAGAAGGTTCCACCAAATCCACAACAAGTTGTTTTATTAGGAAGCTCAGTATATGTTAAGCCTTTAACATTTTCTAGTAACGTTAAAGGTGCGCTTTTTACACCAAGCAAACGTGTCATATGGCAAGACATATGATAGGTCACATTTCCGTTGAAGCTAGCACCCACATCCGTAATACCAAGAATCTCTACGATAAATTGTGTTAATTCATACGTTTTTTCAGCTAATTGCTTTGCATTTGATGCCCATTCAGCATCGTTCACAAAAACCTTTTCATATTCTCGGAACATGTAAGCACAGGAACCAGAAGGGCAAACCACATAATCAGCACCATCAAATGCTCTTATCATATTTTTCATGGCTTCCTTTGCTTCCTGAACATAGCCTGAGTTATAGGCAGGTTGTCCACAACAAATTTGCCCCCTTGGAAAAATAACTTCACAGCCAAGATGTTCTAGAAGTTCTACAGTTGCTTTGCCCACATTTGTTTGAAACATATCTACTAAACATGTTGCGAAAAGTGAGACTTTCATGTTTGTTCATCTCCTACTGTTTAAATAATAATTGAGAGTATTTACTTAAGAATAAAGTAAGATCGCAGTAATTAATGCTGGTATTGCCGCAATAATGGGCCCAATTACTGAAACAAAAAAGATATGTTTGTAGGCATCTTTATGTGTTAATCCTATAACAGCCAATACAGTAATAACGGCACCATTGTGCGGTAATGAATCTAAACTACCGGAGGCAATTGTCGCAACGCGATGAAGTGCCTCTGGATCAACCCCTAAATCTAAATACGTTTGAGCAAGTGTTTCCATTGCAATTCCAAGTCCACCAGAGGCAGTACCTGTAATCCCTGCAAGTGCTGCAATAGCGACATAAAGAGAAATTAAGGGACTTCCAGGTATGTTGGCAAGCATTTCTGTTATTACACCAAAGCCTGCAGTTGCTGCAATAACTGTACCGTACCCGACATCAGCACTTGTGTTGACAATTGGTAGAACGGTATTTGTTGCACCCACATTAATTGCTTGTAGCTTGTTGTCTATGTATTTCCAAAAAATAATGATAGAAAGAAGCACAGTAAGCATCAATGTATAAAGGATATCTACCTTAAAAACGTTTAACGTAACAATTAAGAAGATAGGTGGCAAAATACTTAAGATAAATGGCGGATATCTTCTAACACTTGCCTCAAAAGCTTTTGAATCTTGTTTTTCGGGATTTTTCATATTTTCATATGTTTCACCACGTGCCTCTGTTTTAGATAATTGTCTTTTTAAATAGAAGCAATTAAAAAGAATAATGGTAATAGTAGCAACAATCCCAACAACAGGTGCTGCAGTAGCAGTTGTATCTAAATATTTTGTTGGAATGATATTTTGTACAGATGGTGAACCAGGTAGCATGGTCATTGTAAATGTTGCCATTCCGAAGAAAAATGCCCCCGTAAATAAATGCCAAGGTATATTCATAGCTTTAAATAATGGTTTAGCAATTGGTAAAATGGCGAAAATTACGACATATGTATTAATGCCACCTAATGTTAAAAAGGCACAAATGATTACGACTGCCATTAGCGCGTTAAATTTACTATGACGTCCCATAATATTCAAAAGTTTTTCAGCTATTGAACGAGCAGCACCACTTTCTTCCATGAATTTTCCGAAAATTGCGGCAAATAAGAAGATGAGGTAGTAATTTTTCATAAAATTTATAAACCCGCTCATATAGTTGCCTTGTAATGAATCTAAAATAGGCATTTGATTTAAAATGATGACGATTAAACTTGCTACTGGCGCAATAATAATGATACTGAAGCCACGTAATGCTAAAAATATTAATAAAGCCAGTGACGCAATAATCGTAAATAAACTCCATATTTCCATACCTAGACAGCCCTCCTGCTTAATAAAAATATTCTGAAAATTCAACAAGTAGGGTTTAGTATAACAATGAATACTATGAAAATACTATGTAAAAATAGACAAAGATAAGAACTATCCTTTGTCTGTTTTGGCTAATTTTATATTTTGTAAGTAAGAAAACATATAGATAGCAAGATTTAATTCGAACATAGTTTTCCCATTCTGCTCGTCAATCCCTATTAATGAAAAAATCGTTTGGAGTCTATATTTAATGGTGTTTAGGTGTACAAAGCATGCCTCAGCTGTTTTTTTTCGGTTTTGATTATGTTCAAAAAATAGCTTTAGTGTATATAACAAATCAGTTTTATGTTGATTATCGTATTCCATAATTGGTCCAAGCTTCAACTCAACATATTCTGCCATTTCCTGTGGGTCATTATTTAAAAAAAGTGTATAAGGTCCAAGCTTATCATAGGAAATGATGAATGGTGCCTGTTCTAGTGTCTGTAAATAGTCAATACACTTTGTGGAGTCCCGATATGAACTGAAAATGTTTTCAATTGTGTTAAAGTGTCTTCCGAGACCAACCATAAATGATAGTGAATTGTACTTTGTCGAGTCTTTTTCGAGGAGTACAAAAAAATATTGAATACGTTCTTTAAACTGTTCGACTGAAACTCGCAAATTGTTCATAAATAAAAAATGATAGTGTAAATCATGCTCCGAGATAAAAACTGGTAAGGAAAATAAGCGAGTTAAACGATATAGTAGTTTACTAAATTGGTGCTGCATTTTATTAGTCTGAGCAACATGATATGTACTTCCATCAAGTTGTAGAGTAGCACATAAGTAATGAGAAGTTTGTTGCACTTCTTGACGTTTATAAAAGGCATTGAAATTTGAGTTTAAAAGCTGTTGTAACAAATATCCGTCGTATTTAAAGGAATTTTCTAGCTCCTTTTCCTCCTCAGCTAACTGTAAGGCAAATAATGCACCTGCCTGTTCTACTGCAAATAAATCTAAAGGATCCATTTGTAAATGTTGATTCATCACAATCAGTAGTATTCCTATAACACCTCGTTCTGTATGGATAGGAAATAAGTAACTTACATACGTTTCATCTTTAAATGGTATGTATACTTGATGTCGTACACATTGCTGTACAACTGTATCAAGATGCTGTGATTTTTGCTCTTTTAAAATGTCAGTAGCAAGTTTAGCTACAGGAGATGATGCAAATAATAAATCGTAAAAATCTGTCATAATTGCTACAGATTGGCCTAGTAATGATGCAAGCGTATCAATCATATCGCTGAGTCGGCCACGTGTTAAGGAAACCTGTGTTAAAGCATTATAAATGCGCTTAGAGCGTTCATTTTGAGTAAATAATTTTGCATTTTCAATAGCAATTGAGGATTGGTTTGCAAATGCCTGTAACATTGTTAAATCACTATTTTCAAACTGTGTATCTCCTGAAAAATTGACAATTGTTAAAACGCCTATACATGAATTACTTTTATCAAGAAGTGGAGCACAAACAGCACTTTTGGGATAAGTTAAATCACCAACTGCTTTTGTATAGTTTTCTTCATACTGTGGAAATAAATCCGCCATGCTTTCTGTAACATCATTGCTAGAGTGAAATCTAAATGCTTGTTTTTGAGAGAATACCTTTCCAGTCATCCCTTCATTTGAGGCAAGGTGAATCTTTTTTAAATAAGCCAGGTCATAACCAATGGCATGCTTGGCAACTAGACGATTAGTTTCTGTATTCAACATAAACAATACCCCTGCATCAGCACCGTCTATCACATGAAGTACCTCATTCATCAATTTTTCTAATACTTGGTTAATATCGAGTGTTGAAGTTAGAACCTGTGCTGCCTTAACCAAGCTCATTAATTGTTTTTCACTATTTATTTTTAACAACCCCTCATCTGTAGTGCTAAACCCTATTTTAATATAAATCTGCTATGCCAAGTACAAATTAGAAAAAAGTTATAGAGTCAAAAAAAGAATCTGCTGGAAAAAGATGAGCAGATTCTTTATTTGGGATGTATTATTTCTTATAGCTGTTTTTTGGAGAAGAGGGGGCTCCTTTCTTAGCCGCCATTACTTTTTTGACAATTGGTATAACGATAGGTGCTAATTTTACGGCGGTTTTGACAACTTTAGATACTTTCATAAAAAAACAGCTCCTTTTACTAATAGTTCTACCTGTTTATGTTAGAAATGAAACATTAACGAATAACGCGAACAGCTTGCACGATATTCCAAATAACAATCCCTAGTGAGACAAGTACGTAAATGGCAAATGATGCAAACCAAACAATCATAAATGTATTGCTACCTGCTTGTGGATCAAAAGTGTTGAATGATATGGTTGAGAAGACAAAGACAGCAAAGAAGATGATACCAAATACAAATGGGATTAAATGCGAAATAAGTGCTCGAATGGAGTGTCTTTTTACGTCACTATCTTTCGAAACAAAGTAAACAATTAATGGCACAATAAAGGGTGCGAAAAAAACGCTGAGATAACTAAAGGCAGATAAAATTTTTTGGTTCTCCATAGTTGTACCTCCTTTTTTAATATTTACGCATGAAAAACAGCAAAGTTTCAAAAAATATTGTGAAAGAGAGTTGTAATCATATCCGTATTTGCGTACAATGAGGTTGTTCAAATAAAAAGATGTAACGACCACAAGGGGAGCTGATGATGTCAGCTGAGACTGGGCACGTAATGCCTTAACTCTTTGAACCTGTAAGTTAACACTTGCGTAGGGATGTGGATAGAAACCGACACTTGTACGATGTGAGGCTCTGTCCTGGCATTGTTTTTTTTTGCCAGATAGAGTCAAAAAGTAAATTTGATTTCTATTCCTTCTCTTGTATCCTACATCGGAACAAAGGAGAGAATAAAATGGACAAAAAAAGACTTTTAATGCTTGTGGAGATTGCGATTTTCGCAGCAATTGGCCTTGTGCTTGATCAGATTTCCTTTAAAGTATGGGCACAAGGAGGCTCTGTTAGTCTAGTGATGGTACCAATAATTTTGATAGCCTTTCGTTGGGGTCTTTTATCTGGTCTGACAACGGGCTTACTTATTGGTGTTATGCAAACAATGTTTGGTGCTACAGTAGTACATTGGTTACAAGGCTTACTCGATTATGGCGTTGCCTTCACAATAGTTGGCTTGGCTGCAATCGTACGTCGACCAGTGCTTGACGCTGCAAAAAATCAAAACAAAACGAAAATGGCGCTGTATATTATTCTAGGAACTGTATTAGCAGGATTTTTACGCTATGCGGCACATACTATTGCTGGCGCAGTATTCTTCTCAGAGTATGCGGGCGATCAAAATGCATGGATTTATTCAATTATTTATAATGGTACGTATATGCTACCGGCTACACTTTTAACTGCCATTGTTGGTGTTCTGTTATTTACAGCAGCACCACAATTAATGCAGCGAAAATCATAAATACACAACCCTTCACAGTAGTGGAGGGTTTTTTGTTGTTGAAATACTATTATGTTAATGAAATCAAGGTGACAAATTAAAAAGTATAGCCCTTTTTCAAAACGAGAGGTTGATTTCCGTTCCGACTGAGTGCTTTCCTGGGGGCGTCCGATGAGCCGCTTCACTCGCATTACTCGCTCCAGGGTCTCATTTGTGACGCTGAATCCCCAAGGAGTCACTCAGTCTACACTCCAATCAACCACTGCACATAATGTTTTCATTGGCTTTCACATAAATGTATAGTGATAAATTGAAGTCTTAACCATCACTATTTTGCGAAAAAAAAACGGAACTTTGATAACATTTTTCTATGCGAAAGCAGAGCGACAGAAATAAGTGGCTTTATGTAAAGTGACAAAGTAGTTTTATGCATAAAATGTAGGTTGACAGCTATAGAATCGTACCATTATTTTATCCATTTAATGATGGTGAGTAATATGCTTTTACTTTACTTTTGAGAGAAGAAAATATTTAAAGTTCTACACTATTGCTGATTGGAGTGCAAGGCTACTTGACCATAGCTGTCAACTTAAGAAATGTGTACTTCTTCTAAAAAGTGGTATAGATATATACAAAACTTTTTTGGGAAGGGGTGCTTTTGATGTCGACACCGAAACATATACAATTACTCCAAAAGCTATTTGAAGTCATTTGTCCTGAAAGAGTAGATGAAATAGCCAAAGAAACGGGTTTTATTCAAAGAAAGCGACTAGTCTCTGCGAGTGACTTCCTATCCTTATTGTTTCATGTCCATGGGAATTTAGCAGATTGCTCAATCCAAGAGTTATGCACAACCTTACAAATGAAACAAGCCATTTCCATTAGTCGGGCAGCCATGGATAAAAAATTTACCCCGGAAGCCACGGCTTTTTTACAACGACTCATTCAAGAATTCGTATGGGCACAACATCAACTATCTTTTTCTTCGCTCTCTCTGTCTGAACCATGGCCATTTACCAGTATTCGGGTACTTGATTCCACCACAGTTAGTGTACCAGATCGTTTTCAAAAGCGCGCTCAAAAAACCAAACAAGCATCCGCCAAAATTCAATTTGAATTGGATCTCTTATCCGGTCAATCGACATTTCTTCACGTTGCTTTTCACCGAATGAATGATGCGAAAGTAGGTGCCATGCGGATTCCGTTTCTGACAGAACATGAACTTTGTCTACAAGATTTGGGTTATTTTAACTTCGAACAATTAAAAAAAATCGAGGAAAAAAAGGGTTTTTTTATTACAAAAATACGGACAGATGCGTATGCCGCTTTCGAAAATCTATTTCCTTCCTATCACTCAAATGGTGAGGTTATTCAAAGTAGTCTTTATCATCGCATTGATTTCGTGGCACTTTGTAAAAAGTTACTACCAGAGGAACTTTTAGAATTAGAGGGTGTTCATTTTGGACGGGATGCTCATTTTCCAGCTCGTTGTATTATTTTTTCCCATGATGAGCAGGGGAAAGCGCAACACATCAAAAAAATTAATCGACGAGCCCAGAAATCAGGAAAGGTGCCCAAACAAGTGGTACGTGATTTAGCAGGCATTACGATTTATATGACGAATCTGCCAGAGTGGATGTCTGCTCGTCATATCATGGAATTGTATCGCTTACGTTGGCAAATTGAGTTGCATTTTAAAGTGTGGAAATCTGATTTAGGCATCAACCACTTCAAAGTGATGAAGAAAGACAGGTGGCTTTGTCATTTATATGGGACCATCCTAGTTTATTTTATTAGTCAATTGATGGCCTATCAAATAAGAAACTTCATCTGGAAGGAGAAGGGCATAGAAATTAGTGAGATGGTGGCCATTCGTAGTATCGCGACAGAGATTTTACCGAAGCTATATGAAGAATGCATAAAAAAAGAGAAGGGATTGAAAGACTTTATCCATTTGACCACCGAGTTCCTGCTCAAGACGGCCCGGAAATCAAAGTCCACCAAAGGAACAGCCTTTCAACGCCTTCAATTCACGTAAAATATCCAAATATAACCAACTCACCTAGAGGGGTTTATTTAGATATGTCTAAAATACTTTTTCCCATTTTAACGATAAATGAAACCTATCATTTCTAATTATAAAATCATTTGATTAGATGTGTAGAAATCTTAAGTTGACAGCTATGGGCTACTTGACTCCCGTGGGATAGCGAGACAGACGAGACCCTGCACGGAGCGTCAGCGTAGGAAGCGGCTCGTCGCTCGCCCACAGGAAAGCGAGTAGCCTGGAACGGAAATCACCTTCATTTGACTTAGTAGTATTCACAAAGATTCCCTTGACCATTTAGTTTTTCAACACTATGTAACCCTTCACAGTAGTGGAGAGTTTTTTGTATCGTTTTATTAGCTATAATAAAATTTACCTGCTGTGGATATATTATTACATTTCAGCACTTTGCAATTTATAAGGGCATACAATATTTAAAGCGTTTAGCGTTTTATGTCAAACAAGTTATGTTATATTAAAGAGTAGATATTAGATGAAAGGGACGTTAAAAATGATTGTAAAAACGCAAGAAGAGATTGAAGCCTTTAAAAAAATTGGCCGTATTTGTGCTGAAATTCGTGAGGCAATGAAGGCTGCGACAAAACCTGGTGTTACAACACTTGAACTCGATGAGATTGCTGGCCGTATGTTTGCTGAGGCAGGAGCAATTTCTGGACCTAAAGGAGAATATGACTTCCCAGGCTACACATGTATTAGTGTCAACGAGGAAGTAGCTCATGGTATTCCAGGAAAACGCGTAATTAAAGAGGGAGACATTGTCAACATTGATGTATCTGGTTCATTAAATGGCTATTTTGCAGATACGGGCATTTCATTTGTCGTGGGTGAAGGCTACGAGGATAAAGAGAAGCTGTGTCGTGTGGCAAAAAGTGCCTTTGATCGTGCAATGACAAAAGTAAAAGCTGGATCAAAATTAAATCAAATTGGTAAAGCCGTTGAGCGTGAAGCATATGCCAATGACTTAACTGTAATTATGAATCTAACAGGTCATGGCTTAGGGCTTTCCTTGCATGATGAGCCGAATCATATTTTAAACTATTATGATGCATGGGATTCTACAATCATGAAAGAGGGCATGGTGCTTGCGGTTGAGCCCTTTATCTCAGCAAAGGCAGAGCATATTGTGGAAGCTGGTGATGGCTGGACCTTCGTTACACCAGATAAATCACTAGTTGCTCAAATCGAACATTCAATTATTGTGACAAAAGACAAACCAATTATTATAACTTCATTGGATGAGGCATAATATAAAAAATCCTGCTACCCCAATTATTTTTAGGGGGCAGGATTTTTTTTTATGAAAAGTATACCGACTAATAGTACACCACATAAAAATAAAGCAGCTGTTGTTACAAGTAGCTCTTCAAAACCATTATGTAACGCGATTCCAATATAAGCCCAAATAAATACAGATGGATACATAATATCGAAATGATGGAAGCGCATATGTAATGCGATGGCAACACCGATTGTTAATAAAATGACTGCCCATAGAGGGTTGCTAAGACCAAAGCCGTTCCATCCATAAGCTGTTAATGTAAAGCTTGTATCTGTCATCAATGTAAATGTCGACCATGCATAGTAAATAGAGAAAGGGATGCGTCCTGCCAACGACTTGTCGCTGTGAGGATATGTATTGTACAGAGAAAATACACAGAAGACTAAAAGTAGTGTGCTGCCAAGAGAGGCGATAAATAACTCCTGATGCCACACGATTATTGTGAATATCTGCAATATACATATGCTGCTAAAAAGAACAGTCTGTTTAATTGTTGTCTTTTTAAAATTCATGACTAACCAAAAACCAAGTAACATGTAAATGGCAATCCAAATTACATGACTGACATTAAAAGGTGCAAATACAACAGGAAAACGATTAGAGATGTCTAACGAAGATTGACCATTTATTTTCATGAAAAAGGATGAAAAGGTTAGGATGACTGAGACAATATAAGTGATTGTCATCAAAAAAAATTGAGGCATATTTTCCTCTCCCTTCGTATTAAATTGTATAGGGAAAAGACAATTAAGTATAGGACTGCACTCTTTCCATTATAACGGAAATTCCCAATAATGTATCGCGTAGTTTCATTAAAATTATCTACTATTTACCATTTGTATAGGCATCTAAATGTTTCTTTAGTACAATAGGAATAATCCAAATAGAAGGAGTGAAGTTTTAATGACTCAAAATTTAACAAATTTAGATTTATCTATTGAACTAGATAAAAAAATGTATAAAAAAAAGTTAAAAGTACTCCAATATGAAATGTTAAATGCACAACAATTTTTATTAAAAAATAAAATTGGGCTAATTTTAGTATTTGAAGGCATGGATGCAGCAGGTAAGGGAGGGGCAATCAAACGTTTAATTGAACGTGTTGATCCGCGAGGCTATGTGGTACATCCGATTTCTGCACCTCAGCCCCATGAACTGCGCTACAACTATTTACAACGATTTTGGAGAAAGCTTCCACAGCATGGACAAATCGCTATTTTTGACCGTTCATGGTATGGACGTGTTTTAGTGGAACGAATTGAAGGCTTTGCAACAAAGGATGAATGGTCTCGAGCTTATGAGGAAATGAATAACTTTGAAAAGATCTTAACTGCAGGGGATTACATAATCATTAAGTTTTGGCTTCATGTCTCAGATGAAGAGCAGCTCAAACGTTTTACTGAACGTGAGCAAAATCCTTACAAGTCTTGGAAGTTAACGGAAGAAGATTGGCGTAATCGCGATAAAACACCTAAGTATGTAGAAGCAGCAAATGATATGTTTGAGAAAACAGACAAAAAGAATGCGCCATGGATTCTAGTTGCAGGGGACGATAAAAAATATGCACGTGTACAGGTACTGCAAGAAACAATCGCACATATTGAACGAGAAGCACAGAAACGTGGGCTTCATTTAACAAATGTTTTAGACAAGGCTCAGTTAGAAGATGAGGAATCTTCAAACCTTGAAGTACTAAATGATAATTTGAAGAAGAAAAAAACAAAATAATAATTGTAAGATGCTGTGCAAACAAGACGAGCTGTTTTAGTTGTAGCAGCATCTTTTTTTACATACAATAAAGTGACTAACTTATTTTAGAGTGAAGCATGTACCAAGTAAGACAATTATCGGAAGGCTAGTGTGGAAAAATGGTGCTTAAAATTTGGAATTTATTAAGGAAAAAGGGTGGAAATGTGGTATCAATTCAAGGAGAGAAATGCTACATTCGCACATTCCAAGAAAAAGATGCACAAAGTTTAACTGGTCTCGTAAGCCGTAATAAATACTTTTGGTCTACATACGAGCCGTTACAACGACCTGAATATTATACAGTTGATGCTCAATATAAAAAAATTCAAGAAAGCCTATACTTAATGGACTCAAAAAGAGAATTTACTTTTGGGATTTACGAGCTTGGAACTAATAATTTAATTGGGCATATTGCGCTTTACGCAGTCAAACGTTTACCTTACTCAAGTGCTTTTGTTGGCTATGCGATGGATGAGATTTATATTGGGAAGGGGATTGTAACAGAGGCTGTAAAAATGGTCGTACGTTTTGCGTTTGACCAAGTAGGCTTACATCGTGTAGAGGCCTATGTGTCAACACAAAATAATGCTTCTATTCGAGTATTAGAAAAATCAGGATTTCAGCGTGAGGGATTGTTAAGGAAGCTTTTGTATATTAATGGTCAATGGGTAGATCATTACATGTATGCCTGTTTAGAGGATGAATAAAAGAAGAGTCTATCTTTCAAACAATGAAGGATAGACTCTTTTATCTGCATTGACTGTTGAACCTTTGTCTCAAAGCTTTGACAGGCTGTTAAAATAGTGTCTAGCCTTGATAATGACTTCCATCTTCGAGCAAATCAAGACGCCCTGTATTTGGATCAATAACTAATCCATGGACAGGAACATCCTTCACCATTAATGGGTGATTGCGAATAGTATCAACACTTTTCTTTACACTTGTCGCAACGTCGCCAAAGCCACGTAAAAATTCCTTTAAATCTAAACCAGAGTATTCCATCATCTTGATAGTTTCTGGGTTAATTCCACGATCCACCATTTTGCTAAGCATTGCTTCAGGATCAACTGCGCTCATACCACAGTCGTAGTGTCCAACAACGTACACCTCATCTGCTTGCAGCTCGTAAACTGCTACAAGTAAACTACGCATAATTGCACCAAAAGGATGACTTACTAATGCACCAGCACTTTTAACAATTTTTACATCACCATTACGTAAATTCATTGCTTTAGGTAATAGCTCTACAAGACGAGTATCCATACATGATAAAACAACGATGCGTTTATCAGGATACTTAGTTGTAATAAAAGGCTCATATTTTTTTTCTTGAACGAAATCTACATTAAACTTCAGAATATCTTGTAACATTGTCATGAAAGTTTGCTCCCTTCCCTACAAAAATATTTTAGAGCAAAACTTTAAATATGCAAATAATAATGACAATATTCACGCAATTTTTACGAAAAAGAAAGAAGTTTAGTAAATAATTTAGCGAATCAAAGGAAAGTTCATAAAAAAACAGCTACTAGAAAGCAGCTGTTTTTCAATAATATTAATATTTTTCTTTTGGTTTTGGATCTACAGTGACTGAAGATTTAGAATCTAAACCAACTTGTAGATAGTGGATGAAGAATGCCGTAGCAATTAATAGAACGGCTGAAAAGCCTAGGACAGTCGTTAAAAACATGATAAAAGTTCCTCCTTACTAAAAATAATCAAGTATATTATCTAAATTAATTATACAATAGGTTACTAGGAAAATCTAAGGATAATTTATGACATCAATAACATACCTTACCTAGAAAGAAATTAGTAGAAATGAATTACTTAAATTGCCCAATTACCATTGCGGAAAATAGGTTCTTTTTGCTCGTCTTTTGTAATACCATCTATATTCATTTGCTCAGAACCAATCATAAAGTCCACATGTGTTAAACTATGATTCAGTCCCTTTGTAAGTAATTCTTCAGTGGACATTTCTTTGCCACCCTCAATGCAAAAGGCATAGGCATTACCTATGGCTAAATGATTGGAGGCATTTTCATCGAATAATGTATTGTAAAATAATAGACCTGATTGAGAAATAGCGGATTCATGTGCTACTAACGCTATTTCACCAAGATAATGTGCTCCCTCATCTGTTTCGATTAGAGAGGTTAAAATTTCTTGTCCTTGCTCAGCTGCTATGTCAACAATTCGGCCATCCTTAAATGTTAGCTTGAAATTATTAATAATATTTCCACCATAGCTCAAAGGCTTAGTGCTTGTTACATAGCCGTTAACACCTGTTTTAAGCGGTGCGGTAAAAATTTCTTCAGTTGGCATATTAGCCATAAAGATTTGCCCTTGTACATTTTCGCTACTTCCACCAGTCCATATATGTTTTGACGGTAATTCAATCGTCAAATCTGTGCCTGGTGCTAAATAGTGCAACGCTTTATATTGTTTGCTAGTTAAATAATCAGCTTTGCTATGTAATTGCTGATCATGCTCTAGCCAAGCTGCAACCGGATTTTCGAGATTGATACGTGTGGCCTCAAATATTGCTTCCCATAAAGCATTCATTTGTTGATCTTCTGGCAAATTAGGAAATACCTTTGCTGCCCATTGTTCTGATGGAGCGGCAATAACTGTCCAACTGAATTTATCTGCCTGTAACCAACTATAATAATTAGCTAATGCTTTTCCAGAGGCTTTTTGGAAAGCCATAATTTTTTCATGCTCAATGCCCTTTAATAAATCAGGATTATGCGAAGTAATGCTTAAAAAGGCAGCCCCATTCTCAGCAAGCCATTCGCGCTCCTGTACCTTCCACGGTGGGAAAAAATCAAATGAGTCTTTTGGGGCTTTTTCGTAGCGAGTACGTACAAGCTCATCGTCAGACAAATCTACAAATACCTGTTTTGCACCATTTTCATAGGCTAATTTAGTAATTATTTGTGCTAGTTTTAAATTATCGGTCGAACAGCTTATATAGAGGTACTGATTTTTTTGGATATTTACTCCTACTTTCACAGCTAATTCGGCATATTTTAGTAATTTTGTGTTAAAAGATAATAACAAATTCTTAACTCCTTCCTAATAAAGACAATTTAGTGTACTATTCTTAATTCAATATAATCAAATATGGCTTTAAAGTGAATAAAAAGCATTTATTACATCGAAAAATTAGTGAAATACATTTATACTATATTATATATTTAAAAATATGGAAAAAAGACGAAAATAACATTAATAGTAGATTTGGAGGTTCTAGAATGGATATATCGTCGATTGTAGGGTTAATAATTGCGTTTATAGCGCTATTAACAGGAATGGTGCTAAAGGGAGTAAGCTTAAGTGCATTTTATAACCCAGCAGCCATTCTAATTATCATCTTCGGTACTATTTCCGCTGTCACAATTGCCTTCCCTATGAAGGAATTGAAGCGAGTACCAAAGCTATTTAAAATTCTTTTTAAAGAAACTAAATTAGCGGATGATATAGAGATTATTAGGATGTTTTCACAATGGGCAGATTTAGCTCGTCGTGAAGGATTACTAGCACTTGAAAGTAAGGCTTCAGAAATTGAAGATCCATTTTTGAAAAATGGGCTTACATTAGCGATTGATGGACAAAATGCAGACTATATCCGTGATGTTTTAACGGAAGAGGTTGAAGCAATGGAAGAACGTCATGCTAGTGGTTCTGCAATCTTTACTCAAGCAGGTACATATGCTCCGACTTTAGGGGTACTTGGTGCGGTAGTAGGTTTAATCGCCGCACTAGGAGATATGAATGATATTGAAAAATTGGGGCATGCTATTTCGGCTGCCTTCATGGCTACATTATTAGGTATTTTTACAGGTTATGTTTTATGGCACCCATTTGCAAATAAGCTTAAACGCAAATCTGCTGTAGAAGTTAAGCAAAAAAGAATGATGATTGAGGGTATTCTTTCGGTTTTAGAAGGAGAGGCTCCACGTGTTATTGAACAAAAACTTGCTTCTTATTTAACGATGGAAGAACGTCGTCAAATTTCGGGTGAAAGCGGGGCGGGTGGCCTTGGCAAAGAAAGCTAAGAAAAAAAAGCATGATGAGCATATTGATGAATCCTGGTTAGTACCATATGCAGATATTTTAACATTGCTATTAGCTGTGTTTATTATCCTATTTGCATCTAGTTCCATAGATCAAGAGAAATTGCAACGAATGTCAGCAGTTTTTAATCAAGTATTCGATGGTGGTACAAGCTTTTTAGAGCAGCCTTCGCCAGTACAAACTCCGAATGCAGAAAGTGATAAAACGCCTCAACAATCACAGCAAAATTCAGCCTATTTAAAGGATCAACAGGAGCTAGCTGAAATTAAAGAGAGTGTTGAAAATTTTATTGCTGTTCATGAGATGGAAGGGCAATTTGCAACAGAAATGACGGATGAAGGTTTGCTAGTCACAATTCGAGATAGCATTCTGTTCGATTCAGGTAAAGCAACTATTAAACCAGAATATAAACCGATTGCAAAAGAGCTTGCGGATGTATTAGTATCAGATCCAGCGCGTAATATAGTTATTACTGGTCATACTGATAATGTTCCAGCTGGACCTGCCTTCTCGTCTAACTTTGAATTATCGGGAATGCGAGCAATAAACTTCCTTAATATTTTATTGATTAGCAATTCGAAGTTAGATCCTATAAACTTCAGTTTTAAAGGCTACGGCGAAAACCGTGCTATCGCGCCAAACGATACTGCAGAAGGGCGTGCGAAAAACCGCCGAGTTGAAGTATTAATATTACCATTTGTTACTGAGGATGGTTCAGAAGCAAAAAGTACACAATAGAAAAAAGCTATTAGTAAAGGCTTTGGTCCTTGCTAATAGCTTTTTCTCTCTAATCATTATTATTTTCGTAACGCACCTAATTCAGCAACAATGGCCTGCATCTCACTTGGGCTAAATGATTCCCGTTTCATCACCATTTCGTATAAATAAACTAAGTCTTCATAATTTGCTTCATCAAAGTTTTCCGATTTCATGGCATCAACATTTACCATTCGTAGCTTGTCTTTCATTTGGTCAACCATATAAATAACGTTCTCTTTTGACGGTACTGATAAATCCATTTTTTTGAAACCTTCCTTTCGTCATCCTCGCACATATCATTTCATTGAATAAAAAAAATGTCAACACTGTATTTGGGCATTGCTTTAAAAATAGACTGTTATTGGGTAGAATAAGGGCAGTAAGTCGTTTATTGGCTCTTTATCAAAATTTAAGGTAACCGTACAATCTGTATAAATCATTAGGAATAGAGGCATTCAAGGCTTCTAGGAAAATACTTAGTGGGAACGAAAATAAATGCTATATAATGGTTATGAGTCACCAAAAGATGTGGTTGACATTTTTAATTGTAATAGTAGTTGACTGGAGCGGAGCCAGTGTGACTCCTAGGGGATTAAGCGTCCAAGATGAGACCCTGGAGCGAGCAGCGCGAGTGAAGCGGCTCATCGGACGCCCCCTGGAAAGCACACTGGCGGAGCGGAAGTCAACCACAAGTTATGGTGAAGAGCCTATTTATTGTTTAATGAAGGAGTTTTAGGGAATATACATTTACACAAACGCAGGGGGTTTTTATTATGGGTCAAAGTAAATTATTAATTTCTGTTGTAACCGGTGCAGTAGTTGGTGCTGCGTTAAGTATGCTTGATCGTACTACTCGCGAAAAAACAATAGCGACTACACAAAAGATGAAGGATGCGATTTCGTATTATGCGACTAATCGTGATGAGTTACAAGTTCTAGTTGAGGAAAAAGTATTGGCAGCTAAAGTACTTTGTGAAAGTGTATCAGAAAATGTCAACACGATTGCTGAAAAAGTGGATGAATTCAAAGAGCTACCTTCCACAATTCAGGAAATGATAAATGATACAAAATCGGCCTTTTCTTTACCGCATAAAGAATAGCTTGTCTGATAGGAGGGGAATTGTATGGAAAAGAATAAAACGTCCATACATACAGCAATCGGTGTGGTAAAATCATTTGTTATGCCGGATGAGGATACTGTAGATGTAATGACCTCAAAAGGCTTTCTGCAAGATTTAATACTACGCTTACAACGGGTTGATGTATCAGCTCTTGCTGCCCAGTTAGCTTATTTCTTTTTACTATCTTTCTTCCCACTACTGATTTTCCTGGTCACTTTACTACCATATTTAAATTTAGAGACGACACAGGTGTATTCGTTTTTAGTGAATGTCATGCCAGATGAAGTATATAGACTTATCGAGAATACATTAAACGAAATATTAAACAACCGTAATAGTAGTTTATTATCCATTGGGGTATTGGGTACATTATGGTCTGCCTCCAAAGGCATTAATGCATTAATCAGAGCATTAAATAAGGCTTATGATACGAAGGAGAGTAGGGCTGGTATATTGGATCGAGGCTTGTCCCTTGTTTTCACTATAGCCCTTGTTTTAGTATTCGCTGTCGCACTTTTATTACCTGTATTTGGACAACAAATTGGTCATTTCTTATTTTCCATTGTTGGTATTGAGGAGCAGTTTGAAACAATATGGCATAGGTTACGCTGGTCGATGCCGCCACTATTAATTTTTCTTGTATTAATGGCAATATATAGATTTGTTCCAAATACAAGTCCACGATTGAAGTTACTCGGTGTTTGGCCAGGAGCGCTGTTTTCAACCTTTGCCTGGTTAGCTGTAACGTATGCTTTCTCGTTTTATATTAGTAATTTTGCAAATTATTCTGCTACATATGGAAGTATCGGTGGAGTTATTATCTTAATGCTATGGTTATATTTTACAGGTATTATTTTGATTTTTGGTGGAGTTCTCAATGCAACGATGCAGAAAAAGGCTTTACAAAAGGAATATCTCAAACAAAATACATTAATGGACAGCTAGAATGAAAATAGCCTCGTGGTCACTTTTTGTGATACGAGGCTATTTGTTTAAATATTTTTATTAAGCATGCGTAAGCCATTTAGAATAACTAAAATAGTACTACCCTCATGTCCAATAACACCTAATGGTAAATCGACAACTTGTAAAAAGTTTGAGGCAATTAATAATATGATTATGCCAATAGAGAAGAAGATATTTTGTTTGACGATACGTTGCATTTTACGTGATAAGCGTACTGCATAGGCAATTTTTGATAAATCATTTTTCATAAGGACGACATCTGCAGTTTCCAAAGCTACATCTGTGCCTTCTCCCATAGCGATACCTGTAGTAGCTGTTGCTAATGCTGGCGCATCATTAATCCCGTCTCCAACCATCCCTACAAATTGATGCTGCGAAAGTAGTCGTTTCATCTCAGTAACTTTTGTTTCAGGAAGGCATTCTGCAACATATTCAGTAACACCTGATTCTTTAGCAATTGCCTTGGCAGTTTTCTCGTTGTCTCCTGTTAGCATGATGACATTAATACCAAGCTCTTTAAGTAATGTGACAGCTTTCTTTGCCTCATCACGAACAGTATCCTTAAGGGCTGTTAATGCGACAATACCATCTTTATCACGAATGAAAATAACGGTTTTACCCTCTGTTGCTAATTTTGCTGCAGCACCATCTGCGAAGGAATTAGCCTCTTCTGCACCCACAAAATCGGGTTTCCCAACGAGATACTCCATATCATTTACGTAACCCTTTATACCCCAACCTGGAATATCTTTAATAGTGACCTGAGAAAAAACGGTTACTTCCTCAGCTTTAGCAAAGGAAGTAATTGCTTGTGCTAGCGGATGATTTGATTGCGATTCAATCCCTGCTAAGATAGACAATGCTGCCTCTCGATCTACTCCTTCACGAATAATAAAGTCAGTCACAATTGGTTTTCCTTGTGTTAATGTTCCTGTTTTATCGACTGCTATAGCACGTAAAACACTTAAATGCTCTAAATGTATGCCACCTTTAAATAGTATGCCGTTTTTGGCACCGTTTGAAATAGCTGCTAAAGTAGCTGGCATAATGGATGCTACAAGAGCGCATGGTGATGCAACTACTAATAGTACCATTGCACGGTAGAATGTTGTTGTCCAGTCCCAATCAAGCAAAAAGTGTGGTAAGAACATCATTAACGCAACGCTGAGTAAAACGAACTTTACGTAAGTACCCTCAAATTTTTCAATAAACTGTTGAGAAGGAGATTTTTCACTTTGAGCACTTTGTACAAGCTGAATAATTTTTTGGAACAATGTTTCTGAATTTGGCTTTGTCATTTCCATGGTAATCGCACCATTTAAGTTGACTGTACCTGCAAATACTTCATCGCCATTGCGTTTTGCCACTGGAAGGGGTTCGCCACTAATAGCTGATTCGTCAATAGAAGATTGCCCTTTAAATATGATACCGTCCGCTGGTACACGTTCACCAGGTTTTACAAGTAGATGATCTCCAATTTGTAAAGTAGAAACGGCAACCTTCATTGGTTCAAAGCCACCACGTACAAGCCAAGCCTCCTCAGGTTGTAAATTCATTAGTGCTGATATTTCACGATTGCTTTTATTCATCGCATATGTTTCGAGAGCACCGCTTACTGCGAAGATGAATATAAGAATGGCACCTTCTGTCCAATAACCGATTGCTGCCGAACCAATTGCTGCTAATACCATTAGTAATTCAACATTTAATTTCTTATCTTCAATTGTTTCTTCAATACCTTCTTTTGCCTTTGCAAATCCGCCAACACAAAATGCAACAATATATAAAAGTACAGATGCTGTTGTTTGTCCGCTTGTATCTAAACGCCATGCTAGTAAGATAAACAAGCCTGCTATAAGGGCAGCAAGTAATTCAGCATGCTCTTTTATTTTCTCAATTATGTTTATATTTTCTCGATTAGAGTATTCCATCTTTATCCCTCCTGATAATGAAAATCAATATCAAAAACCTTATAATATAATGATTTGGTAAAGTTTTTAAATGAAAAACAATTTCATTTAACTCCTTCTTATTTTAGAATTATTATAACAAAGGTTTCTGGAAAAAGAAAGACAGAAGTTTTAAGATGGATTTTCAAGGGACAATAAAAAAGATGTGAAGTTTTAAGTAAACAAAAAGCACAGTCTATTCACTAGGAATATTCTGTGCTTTTCAAATTGGTGCAGTAAAATGACTAGCCTTTGGAGAAATACTGCATTCGATTATATGATGTTAATTTTTACAGCAGTGGATGCTTTACTTCGCTATTAGAATACTCTTTCTGCATGCATAGCTAGTTTTTCTAAAGATGATTTATCTACATCAGCATGTAAAGAGTTGCCATGAGAGTCCATTGTAACTACAGCAGTGAAATTCTCTACATTTAGGTGCCACATAGCTTCTGGTACACCAAATTCCATTAAATCAACGCCGTCTACACCTTTAATACAGTCAGCGTAGTATTGAGCTGCTCCACCGATAGCGTTTAAGTATACACCACCATGCTCTTGTAATGCAGCAAGTGTTTTTGGTCCCATACCACCCTTACCAATAACAGCACGGATACCGAATTTTTTCATGATATCACCTTGATATGGCTCTTCACGAATAGAAGTAGTTGGACCAGCAGCCTTAACTGTCCAGTTGCCTTCTTCGTCTTTAGCCATAACAGGGCCACAGTGATAAATAACCTGTCCATTTAAATCAACAGGTGCATCATGGCTCATTAAATGATGGTGAATCGCATCACGACCTGTATACATACGACCAGTAATTGATACAACATCGCCAACTTTTAGAGTACGGATTTGCTCCTCTGTAATCGGTGCAGTAAGTTCAACTACATCTGTTGTCGTATCTTCTGTCGTTGCAGCAACTTCATCTTTAAATGTAATTTTTTCGCCTTCTTGATAATGCCAATTAGTAATTTCTCCAGTTTGTGGGTCAATGTCCACAGCCATACGACGATAAGCCCAGCAGTTATAAGCTACTGATACGTAGAATGATGCAGGGATACGGTGCATAACCCCAATTTTACAGCCAAGTAATGTTGCTTCTCCACCGAAGCCCATTGTACCAATACCAAATGTGTTAGCTGTTTTTACTACATAATCTTCTAATTTAGCAAGATCTGCATTTGGATTTGTATCTTCCACATGACGGAATAATTGTTCTTTCGCTAAGTCATACCCAGAAGAGCGGTCTCCACCAATTCCTACACCGATGAAACCAGCTGAACAGCCTTGACCTTGCGCTTGATATACAGAGTGTAGGATACATTTACGGATACCATCTAAGTCACGACCAGCACGACCAAGGCCATCTAGTTCACAAGGTAGGCTGTATTGAATATTTTTGTTTTCACAGCCGCCGCCTTTAAGAATTAATTTAATCGTAATATAGTCATTTTCCCATTGTTCAAATTTAATAACAGGTAAACCTTCCCCAAGGTTATTACCACTATTTGCACCAGTTAATGAATCAACTGCATTAGGACGTAATTTTGCATCAGCTGATGTATCGTTGATTGCTTTTTTGATAGCAGCTTTAATTTCTAATTGATTAACGCCTACAGGAGTGTAGACTTTAAATGTTGGCAAACCTGTATCCTGACAGATAGGTGATACGTTATCTTCTGCCATAATAATATTATTTGCAATTGTATCTAAGCTCATTGCAGCACGCGTACCAGCATTCTCAGCATCTTTTGCTTTTTTAATAGCACGGCGCACGTCTTTCGGTAGGTTCGTAGATGTTTCAGTAATTAAATTGTATAGACTTTTCTCCAAAGTTTGTACATTCATTTTTGTATTGCCCCCCATAGAAAATTTAATTATTTCCACGTTACATTATACTCTTTTCAACTAATGAAAAAAAGAGCCCATCTTTTGGAGGTCGGAATTAAAGGATGTTCTCCCGAAAAAATGTGGGGGAGAAGGTGAAGGTGATTAAAAAGTGGAGAACCCTATCAAAAACTTGGAGGAGCTGATTAAACAGAGTGTAAGGTGATCAAAAACCTGGAGGATCTGATCAAAAAGAGAGTAAAGGTGATCAAAAACCTAGAGGACCTGATCAAAAAGAGAGTGAAGGTGATCAAAAACCTGGAGAACCTGATCAAAAAGAGAGTAAAGGTGATCAAAAACCTAGAGGTTCTGATCAAAAAAAGGGAGAAGGTGATCAAAAACCTAGGGGACCTGATCAAAAAGAGAGTGAAGGTGATCAAAACCTAGAGGTCCTGATCAAACGGAGTGTAAGGTAATCAAAACCTGGAGGAGCTGATCAAAAAGAGAGTAAAGGTGATCAAAAACCTAGAGGACCTGATCAAAAAGAGAGTGAAGGTGATCAAAAACCTGGAGAACCTGATCAAAAAGAGAGTAAAGGTGATCAAAAACCTAGAGGACCTGATCAAAAAAGGGAGAAGGTGATCAAAACCTAGAGGTCCTGATCAAAAAGAGTGTAAGGTGATCAAAACCTAGAGGAGCTGATCAAAAAGAGAGTAAAGGTGATCAAAAACCTAGAGGAGCTGATCAAACAGAGTGTAAGGTGATCAAAAACCTAGGGGACCTGATCAAAAAAAGTTTAAAGGTGATCAAAAAACCAAAGAACCTGATCAAAAAATCTGTGCCTGTAATCAAATCCCATACGAAACGGATTATTTATATGCCATGCACTCAACCTAGTATCTTTTTCCTTTGAAAATTATTGATAAAAAGGAACGTTTGTTCTATAATTAAGATGAATCTACTTTAGGAGGGAATTATATGTCTGAAAAGAGCGTTCTTATGTTACCTGAAGCATTTGAAGTATATAGAAAAACTATAGAAGAAACATTACAGCCAGTTATAAATATTGAAACAACAATGCGAAAAACATCGTTATTTGAAAGTAAGTTTGCAGGTAATCCATATTTTCCGCTGTCGATGGAATATCCAAAAAATTCTGATGGACAGCCATTAAAATTACTAGCGCAAATTAATTTTAAAGAAGTACCTAATCATTTATCAAAATTCCCTGAACAGGGGATCTTACAGTTTTATATTGATTCCTTTGACGATGTATTTGGATTGGACTTTAATAATGGTCAAAACCAAAAGGGCTTTCGTGTTCTTTATCATGAACATGTCATCGATGATGCATCACAATTAATTCAAGACTTTTCTTATATTGAAGCGCAAAAGGATGAAATGTATTTTCCTGTTGAAAAGGAGATGGCCTTGTCCTTTGAGGCTGCATATGAGCCTTTATCAATAGATGATTTTAGAAGTAATGACCATTACGCAAGCATTCTAGATAATATGGAAGATGATGCTCTAGAGGATGCTTTTTACGAAGCATTATCTGGTGATGGTCATAAAATTGGCGGCTATCCATTTTTTACACAGGATGATCCAAGAGCATATGGGGATTACCAACAATCTACTGTTTTGCTACTGCAAATTGACAGTGTTGGTGATCATATAATGTGGGGCGATTGTGGTGTAGCGAATTTTTTCATCTCAGAAGAAGAGCTTCAAAAGAAGGATTTTAGTAAAGTTTTGTATAACTGGGACTGTCATTAACGGCTAAAAGCGCGAGAAATCAAACGGTGATTTCTCGCGCTAAAATTATTCTTATGCCTACCTAGGCTATTGTTCACGAGCGTTAAATTGCTCCATTTTGTCTTCTAAATCATCCATCATTTGTATTAAACGATCAATATCCTCTAATTCAGTTGTTTCAGGATCAATTGCATCTAATACTTCTAAAAATATTTCAAGACGTTCTCTTAAGTAATTCACTTGCTGTTTTTTATCAGTAATTGGCTTCGACATTCGTACACCTCATTTCATCACCTTCATCGTAGCTGATTTAGGTCTAAATTTCAATGTTTAGGTAAACACCTAGGACTTAACGATTAATTTTAAGAAAATAATAGACAGAATATTTACAATATTGATTACCTGTGTTAAAGTTGTATTAAGAAATCGTAAAGGAGTGATTATCAAAATCTTACGAATTCTAACTCGAAAAGGAGGGAGTTTAAACAAGTTCTCGGCGAAAGTAAATGCTGAAATTCGTGTTTATACAATTAAATGAAAATAAGTATTCGTTAAGCCTTAGCGTAAAATCACATGTGGTGAGCGCTAAGGCTTTTTGGTATGCTGTTCTTTGGAAGAATGACTTGATGTTGGAGGAAAAGATGACGTACTTCTCAGATTACAGCAAAAAAAGATTTGCCATTCTAGTGTTAATTGTATCAATTTCCGGATTTTCACAAGGGATGCTATTACCACTAATTTCAATTATTTTCGAGCGGGATGGTGTATCCTCTGCATTGAATGGATTGAATGCAACAGGTTTATACATAGGAACTTTATTAATCTCCCCATTTATTGAGCAGCCTTTAAGAAAATGGGGCTATAAACCAATTATTTTAATAGGTGGGGCATTGGTGTTTATATCTCTTCTCGCATTTCCTCTATGGAAAAGTGTGACCTTTTGGTTTATTCTTCGTTTACTCATTGGGGTAGGAGATCATGCATTACACTATGCGACACAAACGTGGATTACTAGCACAGCAGATCATAAAAGCCTAGGAAAGGGTATGGCCATTTACGGCTTGTCCTTTAGTACAGGTTTTGCAGTCGGACCGTTAATGGTAAAGCTTATTCAAATTACAGAAGCATTGCCGTTTATAGTCTCCTCGATTCTGTGCTTATTGGCATGGTCATTTGTATTTTTATTGAAAAATGAAAAACCAGAGCGTTTAACGGGAGATTTACATGCAAGAGGCTGGCAGCGTTATAAAATGGCCTTTGTTTTTGGCTGGATTGCGTTTTTAGGTCCGTTTGTTTATGGGTTTTTAGAATCTTCTTTAAATGCTTTATTTCCAGTCTATGCTTTACGGAAAGGTTTTGAAGTTGGAATGATTCCAATTATTTTATCTGTCTTTACTTTCGGAGGAATATTAACACAGGTGCCCCTTGGAGCAATAGGTGATAAAGTTGGGCGACGAAGGGTATTGATGATAGGCTCTTTTGGAGGAGCTGTTATTTTTGGAATTGCTAGCTTTTTAGAGCATTCACAAATTGCCGTAGCCATCGCATTTTTCTTTACAGGTACATTGGTAGGCTCGATGTTCTCGTTAGGGATTACATATATGGCTGATTTAACACCGAAGGAATTACTGCCTACTGGAAATCTATTGTGTGGTATTGCTCTAAGCATTGGAAGTTTAACAGGACCGTTTCTTGGCGGGGTGTATATAGAATATGTGAAGAATTATAGCTTCTTATTATTAGTGGCAATGCTATTACTTGCGGTAGCGATCGTGTTAATGCTATTTGGTGAAAATAAAAATAGGCGATCTGCGCCAATGTAGGTAATAAAGAGGTAGAGGAAAATTTCAAAGAAAAAGAGCGGGGCTCATCTTCCCGCTCATAAAACAAAAAACGCCCAGCAAATCCGTGCTGTATTGGCGTTTTTTGCGTGATAAGGATGTTCCGTCCATATCACTTAGGTTTGGCACCTAGTTTGATATTATACAGATAAGGAATCATAAAATCAAATACTATTAATTATAGGTAATATTTGTACTTTAAATAGCTAACTGGATATAATAGAAGAACATTGCGCTTAGATTACAAATTATGGGGAGAATAAACATGACTGAAATTAAAAAGTTATCCATTCACCGTGCATTAACAGAATTAAAGATGCTCAATCATCGTATAGAAGCAGCAACAAATGAAGTTAGTACAGTTTTAGCTAATCGTAAAAGTAATAGCAAAATTAATGGTGTTGAGATTCAAGAATATGAAAAACAGATGCAATCCTCATACGATAAAGTAGTTGGTTTAATTGACTATCGCAACCGTATTAAATCATTAGTTGTAGCATCGAATGCTAGAACAAAGGTGGCTGTAGGGAAAGAAGAAATGACTGTGGCAGAGGCAATAGAACGCAAACAGTCCATTCAATTTGAAAAGAAATTATTAGAAGTTATGCAGCAGCAATACCGTTCAGCAATCAATATGGTCGCTAAAGAAAATGATGCGTTGCCTGCAAAGCTTGAAACATATTTAATCAATATATTAGGTAATAAAGATAAACAATCTCCAGAAGAGGTAAAACTACATACAGAGACATTTATGAAAAGAAATGAATATGAGTTAATTGATCCGATGAATGTTAAAAAGAAAATTGAAGCATTAAATAGTAGAATTGAGGAATTTGAATCAGAGGTAGACGCTGTGCTATCGGAATCAAATGCCACAACATTTATTGAAGTACAAGCTTAATGTAATATGCATGGTCTAGCGAAAATGGAAAACGAAAAATCGCTCGCGCTTCAAGGCATGTGTGCGAGTTGAAACCTTAAACATGTCTTATTACAAAGGAACTTTAAACAATCTAAAATAAAAGCTTAAAGGTTAAAATTAAAAACACAAAGTTCACGTTTCAAAGCTTTTTAGCTCAAAGTTAAAAATTTAACGCATAAAAATCTTTTAAATCCTGGGTTTTTGGTTAAGGTGTTGATTTTTCTGGACCATCCATCATCCACCAGGCAGCTTGAGCTGTGCATCAAAAAAAGGACGTCTTAAACTTCTGAGACGTCCTTTTTGACTTATTTTTTTAATACCAGCTTCGCCACACATTCCACCTGTGCCGTTTGTGCAAACATATCCACTGGCTGAATATACTCAACATCATAAATTTTCGATAATTCGTTTAAATCCTTCGCCAAAGTTGATGGATTGCACGATGTATAGATAAAGCGTTTCGGTTTTAGCTTCAATACAGTACGGATAAATTCAGGTGCAAGTCCTGTGCGAGGTGGATCTACTGTAATTACATCTGGCGTAAAGCCTTCCTTATGCCATTTTGCTAAGACGCTTTCTGCTGTGCCGACTGCATATTTTGTATGCTTGAAGCCGTGGTTACGTGCATTTTTGCGTGCGTCCTGAATACTTTCAAGAATAACATCCATTCCACGAACTTCTTTAGCTTTGTCTGCTAGCCATAAACCGATTGTCCCAACGCCGCAGTAAGCATCCACCACTGTTTCTTTGCCTGTTAATGCAGCGGCCTTTTTAATTTCATCATATAGATGAACTGTCTGTGTTGGATTCAACTGGAAAAAGGCACGTGCAGATAAGTCAAAGGCTAATTCACCAAGCTCCTCATGGATTGTTTCCTTGCCATCAAGAACAATCGTTTCATCACCGAAAATGAGCGATGTTTTCTCACGATTAATATTTTGTGCAATGGACACAATACTTGAGTCAATTTTTTTAATACGCGAAATAAGCTCAGCTAAATGTGGAATTTCTTTACGTGTTGTAACAAGCACAACCTGCGTTTCTCCTGTATGAATTCCTGTACGCACAACAATCGTACGCACTAAGCCATCAAGCGTACGACCATCGTAAATCGTAATATTTAGCTTTTGTAAAATCTTACGAGTGGCAACAGTTATTTTAGACGTAATTGGGTGCTGCACAAGGCAATCATTAATATTGAGTAGCTTGTTGCTCCCTTCAGCAAATAGGCCTGCATATACACGCTTGCCTTCTTTTCGTACTTGGAATTGACTTTTATTACGGTAATGCCATGGATTATCCATCCCAAGTGTTTTTCGCACTTCAATAGTTGAAACTAATGGTTTTGCATAACGCTCTAATGCTTGGATAACAATATCACGCTTTTCCATTAACTGTTTGTCATATGTCATATGTTGAAGCTGACAGCCGCCACATTCATTGTAAACTGGACAAGGTGCCTCCTGGCGATATTTTGAAGCTTTGCGAATCGTTAATATTTCTGCCTCGGCAAAGTTTCGCTGAGTTTTCGTTACCTGTGCTGTAATTTCTTCACCAGGTATAGCACCCTTTACGAATACGACATTGCGCTTATAAAAGCCTACACCTTCGCCATTAATGCCGAGTCTTTTTATTGTTAAAGGGAATTTTTGTCCCACTTCCATTGTTGTTTGCTGTGTCAAGCATTCCACGTCCCTGTTCGTTTAATATCATCTACCCATTATAACTAAGGAGTGGACGATTGCAAAGCGACAGGGAAATCTTCATATTCTAAAACTAAATCGTCAAGGGATAAAAATGTATACCCTTGTTTTTTCGCTTCGGCAATAAACATTGGAAGCGCTTCGGCATTATCCTGTGCCACAGTATGCATTAATATGACAGCGCCAGGGTGTAGCTGTTCCATTAAAGCATTATATGCATAATCTGCACCGCGGCGTTCATCTCTCATCCAATCCTTGAAGGCAACAGACCAAAAAATATGGCGGTAGCCTTCAGCATTTCCTACCTCTAATAATTTCGCATTAAATGTACCTTCCGGTGGACGAGCATAGGTTGTCCGTTCAATGCCTGTCAATTCACGGAGCTTATCGTCAAGTTTTTTCCATTCCGAACGCATAGTTTCTGGTGTTATTCTCGCCATATTCGGGTGTCCATATGAATGATTGCCAATTGTATGACCATCTTTAACCATACGTTTCACTAAATCCGGGGCACTTTCTAAATAATGACCCGTTAAAAAGAAGGTTGCTGGTGCATTTTCCTTCTTCAATGTGTCCAAAATACTTTCAGTAAACCCATTTTCATATCCGTTATCAAATGTTAAATAAGCAACTTTTTTATCGGGTTTACCTTTATAAATAGCACCATATTTATCGAGTAGTTGATCAAGCTGTGCTCCTGCTTCAGCTTGTTCACCATTTTTTGCTCGTTTAAAGCCCCAATTGTGTTCATCAGAGCCAGAAGCAAAATATGGATTGAAGCTAATTGCCCCGGCAATAATAAAAGTAGCAATTACTGCTCCAACTATATGTTGTTTCCACATAAAAAACGCATCCTTTCTTTTTCATTAGAATGCGTTGTTTTTTAAAATTTATCCTACTACATTTTTAGAGCAAATCTTGAAGTGCTTCTTTTAAATGGGGGTAATTAAATGTAAAATGTTGTTTTTCTAATACACTAGGTAAGACGTGTTGTCCTTCTAAAACAAGCATACTTTGTTCTCCAAGTGCTAAACGCATGACCATACTAGGCACAGGCATCCAATGACTTCTTCCCATTATCATAGCAATTGTTTTTCCAAAATCTTTCATACGAGCTGCATGGGGGGCAACGACATTAAAGGGACCTTTAATATTCTCATTTGTAATGGCAAAATAAATAGCACGAGCAACATCCTCCACATGAACCCATGACAGCCATTGCTTACCAGAACCGATAGTACCTCCAATATGCATTTTATAGGGTAGCAGCATTGAAGGAAGTGCACCTTGTTCACGTCCTAAAATTACACCAAATCGAGCAAGCGCAACTCGTATTCCTAATTTTTCTGCGCGATTAGCCTGTCTTTCCCAATCTTGAACTGTTGTACCTAAAAAATCAGTTGCATAGTCCATGGAATTTTCAGTATAGGTTGTTATTGTAGATGTAGGATAAATCCCAACTGCACTGGCATTAATTAATACTTTTGGCTTTGAGGAAAGTTGCTCCATAATTCTCACGATTTCAAGTGTTGCATCCATACGGCTTGTATAAATGGCTTTTTTTTGTTTTTTTGTCCAACGTCCATTATTTAAAGAAATTCCTGCTAAATTAACAAATGCATCAACTGTATTTAACAACTGCTCAGGTCGTGCACCCTGCTGAAGCCATTGTACATATTGGATATCTTTTTCTGGCACGGTTTTGTTTCGAGTTAAAATAATGATTTCATGTCCATTTTCTTGTAACAGCCTAGTTAGCACTTTCCCTACAAAGCCAGTACCACCTGCGATAACGATTTTCATAAGAGCTCCCTCCCTCTATAAATGTTGATATATCAACGGTTCGACCCGTTCTTAAAGTGGTGAAAATATTTTTTTACCACTTAGTACATATAGTCTTTTCTAGTTCTTCAATTCATTGTCATTTGGTGAGTACGCTTCGCTAAAGATAATTGGATAAAATTAACTTTCACCTCCACTATGTGATGCACTAATGGATCTCTGCGATGCTTATGACGACGTACCCTCCCATGTCTCTTGGCGTCCTTGCGCATACATTCCTTCGTTCGGTCTATTCATAAGGCAGAGGCTGGCGATGCTCCTTTAGGGACTCGTGGTCTTTCGTGATAAATAATGCCGGCTTCTCCGTGTCATCCTTCTGCTGTAGGTCAAGCTTTGGTTTTGCTTAGGCCGCCTCTTGGAGACAATAAAGGTCTTTCATCATCTGTAGCTTATCAAACTGTACCTTCTTCTTGCACAAGGCATGTAAAATCTTCAGTAACTTTCCACAGAGCACGACAATCGATTGCTTCTTACGAAGGGGATTGACGGTGCGTGTAGTGTAGTATTCATGTAATTGCTTAAAGGCTTCATTATGACGAATTAACGGGATCATCACACGGAATAAAAGAGCTCGAAGTTTTCTTCTACCACGCTTAGAAATCCGTTTTTGTCCTTTATGCTGTCCAGAAGAGTTTTCACGTAATGTGAGTCCCGCTAGTTTGATTAATTGGCGTGGATGCTCATATTGTGTAAGAGAACCAACTTCGGAAAGCAGCTCGACAATTGTTACGTCGCCGATGCCTGGAACAGAACTTAAGTATTCATAGTCTGTCATTTCTTTCGATAGTTCGATTAACTGTTCAGTGAGGGTGTCTAATTGGTGTTGCATCAATTTGTACTGATCTAGGAGTGTGGCGATTTCTATTCGTGCCATCACTAAGCCTTCTGTCAGTCCAATTGAGCTTTGTGCCACCTCGACTAATTGTTTTGCCTTTGGTAGCTGTGGACTTTTCATCCCATCTACTTGGCGGTATAAAAATAGTAATTCTTCTGGCGTTTTCCCTTGAATATCCATTGGCAGTGGTGTCTTTTCAAGCGCCGCATAAGCCATTTTCCCGAAGTTTTTAAATACCTGTGTAAACTCAGGAAAAAAGCGATCTAACCAACGGATCATTCGATTTTGTAGGGCATTTACATCTTCTTGGATTTTGGCACGCAAAGTTGCGCCATTACGCAATTCAGCTTCCACGCCTTCTAGAATACGTGGGTAACTAAATCGTCCATCACGCATTAAACGTGCAATGACGAGCGCATCCTTTTGGTCGTTCTTTGTTTGAAGATTGTCATCTAACTCTTTGGAACGATTGACATGATGAGGATTTACCATGATAAACGGTATCCCATGTGCACGAAGATAAGCAGCGAGATTCATCCAGTAATGACCAGTAGGTTCAAAACCAACTAACACATCACTTTTTTCATGCGTAGCACGTAAAGCCAGTAATCTTTCATAAAAAGCATCGAAACCTTCTCTTGTTTGCGAGAAAGGGAACGATTTTTGGAGCACGCGTCCTCTTTCATCAACCGCGCATGCATAATGTGTACGCTTGGCAATGTCGATACCGATGACGAGTGTTTTTTCAGAGACTTGATTAATCTTTTGGTTCGTATTAGAATTCATAATTGGAGTCCTCCTATGTGATGATGAGTCAATTTCCCGTTGACACTCATGCATCATACAAGAGGGCTTTTTCTTTTTCAAGCCCTTGAAAATCCTTCTAACAGGAATGCTCCTTTAAAGTAATATAGTGAAACATATGATATTTAGTTTACCATCTAATAGCAAAATACGGTGAAAATGCAGTACTGTGAAAAATGTTATAATCGTAGATAGTGAGGTGTTTGATATGCGTATTATTACAAAAATTGCACGCCAAAAAAACAATCCAGAACGTTATAATATATACTTGAACGAGGAGTATGCCTTTCCTGTAGACGAGGCTATTCTTATTCAATTTGGTTTAACAAAGGGCAAGGTGCTGGAAGAATTTGATATTCAAGAAATTGCCTATGAGGATGAAATTCGGAAGGCTTTCAATAAAGCGTTAAATTTTTTATCCTATCAAATGCGAAGTGAGCATGAAGTTAAGAAAAAGCTTTTGACATTAGAGTTTGGAGAAGCAGTGATTTTAGAAGCCATACAAAAACTGAAATCATATGGCTTTTTAGATGATGAAACATACTCCAAGGCTTTACTCGATACGAAAAAAGCTACAATGAAAAAAGGACCTAAGGCAATTAGACAAGACCTTATAAAAAAAGGAATTGATAAGGACTTACAAGATGAAGTACTTGCTACCTTCAGTCATGGGGAACAGGTGAAACTTGCGACACAGTTGGCTGAAAAGGTTGTTCGTTCTGAGAAAAAGAAAACGCCAACACAAATCAAGGCTAAAATTCAGGATTTGCTGATGCGCAAAGGTTATTCTTTTTCAGTTGTAGATGAGGTGATGAGCCAAATTATCATCGAACAAGAGGAAGATGAGTGGCAGCAACTGCTAGATGTTCAAGGCGAAAAGGTTTGGAAAAAGTACGCGTCAAAGTATACTGGTTATGAACGAAAAATGAAGATAAAACAGGCGCTCTATCAAAAGGGCTTTCCTATTGAAGTTATAGACCGTTTTATAGAAGAAAAGGAGAATGAGGAATGAGTGAAAAAAACTATGCGGTCATGTCAGAGCATGAATTACGCGAAGAAATTGCGATGCTAAAGGAAAAAGCACGTAAAGCAGAACAGCTAGGAATTATTAATGAGTTTGCAGTGTATGAACGAAAAGCTTTAATGGCGGCTGCTTATTTAGTGGATTTAGATACAATCATATCTGGTGAAATGTATCGTATAGATGGCTCTGATAACGAATTTTTCCAAGTAGATTATTTAAAGGGGCGCTTTGCTTGGGGACATCGATTAGGTGGTGACAAATATCAAGAAGCCCTACCAGTTTCGATGCTATCTCCTGTAAAGGTGGGAAAATAAGTGGAAGAAAAGATTGAAAAATTGATTAGGGAGTTACTTGCAAAAAATCCACAGATGTCAGTAGGGCGTGCACGTGTTTGGGTTGAGCTTTTATGGAGTGATTTTGAATCAACTTCAGCAAGGGCAGGCTATGACTATCGTGGGGCTGACTACACGGAGAATTTGGTACGTCAATTAATTACTAGCTATGGTGACAAGCTGCATAACTTTGCAGGTCGCAATCCTAAATACGCTCATTTATTAGATGCTAGTGATGATATGATGCAATAACGAAACCCTGACCATCACTGGTCAGGGTTTACTGTTCAATTACTTGCGCCAATCTGTAATTTTTTTTGAAGTTTATCTTCAGTGAAAATCCAACCAGTATAGGAGGTAATAATCTCGTTATCATCATTTAAATGAGCAACAGCCACAAAAGGATAACGATTATCACTACGATAGCGAAGGTCAATTAACCTCACTTCCGTTAAACCATTTTCTAGCTCAGAAATTTCCCAGCGATATAACGGTGAGAATGACACGAATGCATCTAAATTTCTGTCCTTCATGGCTTTTTCTATGAGAGGCGTTTTTGGTAAGGGCTTTATTTCAAATTTATCATAAATATTGACTGTTCGCCCATAGGCACGACCAACGTAATAATGTGTTTTAGATTTTGCTGCAATGCGCCAGTGAAAGAAGCGCATTGTTGGTGCTACAATAACATATTCCTCATCTTGAATAGTATGATGTACAGCCTTTTTAACGGATTTTTGGACTGCAAATCGTAATAGATAATACATGATAATGATGAGGTACATGATGCTAAATGTCCAAACAGGATTTGCACCAAAAGCCCATAATAAAATGCCAATGCAATGAAGCGAAAAAATAATAGGATCAAAGGTATTGATGACGCCTAATGCTACCCATTTTCTGGAGAATGGGCGAACGGCTTGTGTACCATATGCATTGAAAATATCAACAAAGACATGAAGGGCTACAGCTAAAAATGTCCAGAGCCATAAATGAAACACATTTGCGTCTTGAATAATGAATGATAGAACTGCTGTAATTAAGATAGGCCAGAGAGCTACTGCTGGGAGCGAATGTGTAATTCCTCGATGATGCCGAATATAAATTGCATTGTTGCGCAGCTTTAAAACAGTATCGACATCAGGTGCCTGTGAGCCAATAATCGTGCCTGCCATTACTGCAGTAAATGTCATTGAATGATTTGCTACCACGGGATCAGCTAAAGCAAGACCGCCGAGGGCTATACCCATAACGAAATGTGTACCTGAATCCAAAAATATCCACTCCTAGTATGCATGTAAATAGAGTACAATTGCATACATGTATATTTCAATAATCTGTAATTAACA
Organism: Lysinibacillus sp. B2A1; assembly: GCA_002973635.1. GTDB lineage: Bacteria > Bacillota > Bacilli > Bacillales_A > Planococcaceae > Lysinibacillus. The sequence continues at coordinate 4,726,933 of CP027224.1, read as the reverse complement.
AGTCAAGATATTCCAATAGAAAGAATATCTTTGAAATAACGATTTTTATCGTTATAGATAAATGAGCTTTTCTTAATTGTATACCCTTTTTACCATAATTTAAATCGTAAAAACACTGGAGGTCACTGTGAATTATCCATATGTAACAGAATTTCGACAATCATTAGTCGAATGGTTTAATGTTGAGAAACGTGATTTACCTTGGAGACATACGAAGGACCCTTATAAAATTTGGGTATCTGAGGTCATGTTGCAGCAAACACGTGTCGACACTGTTATTCCTTATTACAATCGTTTTATAGAAAGTTTTCCAACATTAGAATTACTGGCGGAAGCCCCACAAGAATATTTACTAAAGCATTGGGAAGGTCTAGGTTATTATTCTCGTGCCCGTAATCTACAGGCTGGAGTACGAGAGGTATTGGAGAACTATGGAGGGATAGTACCCAATAATCGCCATGAGATATCAACGTTAAAAGGTGTAGGTCCGTATACAGCTGGCGCTATTTTAAGTATTGCCTATGATAAGCCAGAACATGCGGTTGACGGCAATGTAATGCGTGTGTTAAGCCGTGTGCTAGATATTCATGAGGATATAGCCATCCCTAAAACAAAAAAGATTTTTGAAGCAGCCGTAGAAGGATTGATAGACCCTGGAAATGCATCATCTTTCAATCAGGGCTTAATGGAGCTGGGTGCACTAATTTGTACACCAACATCACCAAAATGTTTATTGTGTCCAGTACGCGAATATTGTATTGCCTTTAATGAAGGTGAACCAGAAAAGCTGCCTGTTAAATCAAAAAAAGTTAAGATGAAGCATATTACATATGATGTTCTTGTATGTGAAGATCAAAAAGGCCGAATTTTAATGGAACAGCGACCAGCAGAAGGTTTATTGGCTAATCTATGGCAATTTCCAATGATAGAGCATGGGAAAGATTCTATTGACACTTTTATAAATGAATATTCTTTAGATGTTCAATTAAAAAAGGATTTACTTACATTTAAACATGTTTTTTCACATTTAACATGGCATCTAAATAGTTATTTCATGACATGTCATTCTACTGAAAAAGGCGTTTGGCTGACTAGAGAACAAATAGAGCAAATACCTATGCCAGTGCCAATGCTTAAAATATGGAGAGAATTGGGAAAGTAAAATAAAATAATTTATAAGCATAAAAGCATTCACCTCGGTACACAATAATTATCGTGGAGGTGAATGAAAATGAAAAAGCAAAACAACGCAAATTTCCAACCAAATAAAAACATGCAACGTCAAAGTCAAGAGTTTGGTTATGAGACTGATGTGAATGAAGTGCAAAAGCAAAATGCTAAAGCAGAGCAAAAGAAAGCTCAAGCTTCAGGAAACTTCTCTAAAACAAACCAAGATCTTGGTGAATAACACTTTGTAATTGCATATTTGCATTTACCTCTAAGGAGCTGTCAAAATCGAAAAGATTATAAAAGACAGCTCCTTTATTTTATTAAAAACGTTCACTCTGCTCTGGGCCAGAAGAGAAATAGCTTAGGTAGTCGAAAAATTTGCTTAGGTTGAAGGTGGAACTGTTCAAGTAGTAGAAGGATTCGCTCGGGGCGAAGGTAGAATTGCTCGGGTAGTAGAAGGATTCGCTCGGGTTGAAGGAAGAACTGCTCAGGAAGTCAGAGAATTCGCTCGGGTTGAAGGAAGAACTGCTCAGGAAGTCAAAGAATTCGCTCGGAATGAAGGAAGAACCGCTCAGGTAGCCGAAGGATTCGCTCGGGTTGAAGGAAGAACTGCTCAGGAAGTCAGAGAATTCGCTCGGGTAGAAGGAAGAACTGCTCAGGTAGTAGAAGGATTCGCTCGGGTCGAAGGTAGAATTGCTCGGGTAGTAGAAGGATTCGCTCGGGTCGAAGGTAGAATTGCTCGGGTAGTAGAAGGATTCGCTCGGGTTGAAGGAAGAACTGCTCAGGAAGTCAAAGAATTCGCTCGGAATGAAGGAAGAACCGCTCAGGTAATCGAAGGATTCGCTCGGGTCGAAGGTAGAATCGCTCAGGCAGTCGAAGGATTCGCTCGGGTTGAAAAAAGAACTGCTCGGGTAGTAGAAGGATTCGCTCAGATCGAGGGTAGAACCGCTAAGGCAGACAAAAATCATTTAATATTAGAAGAGAAATCACTGATTCACAATTAAAAATTCTAATTGGATAATGGGTATGATAAAATTCTCTTTAAATTTACGATTTTTTGTAAAAATTGAAAAGGACACAGGGAAATTTGTGGTTTTCTAACTACACCTTTCGCCTACACATTGCTATAATATACTAGAGACTGCTAGATTTAGGTAGCATAGACGAAAAGGTGGGCTTCAAAAATGGCAATACCGGTAGAAGGAGAAACGATACAAATACATAGTTATAAGCACAATGGCCGTATCCACCGAGTTTGGCAAGAAACAATGGTGTTAAAAGGAACAAAAAATATCATTATCGGTGCGAATGAACGGACACTTGTGACAGAATCCGATGGTCGTACTTGGCTAACGAGAGAGCCTTCTATTTGTTATTTCCATGCGGAGCACTGGTTTAACATCATCTGCATGCTGCGTGAGGACGGTGTGTATTATTATTGTAATCTAAGCTCACCATTTGTTTTCGATAATAATGCCATTAAATATATTGACTATGATTTAGACATTAAAGTGTTCCCTGACATGTCTTATTCGCTTTTAGATGAAGATGAATATGAGTTACATCGTAAGGAAATGTCTTATCCAGATGTCATTGATAAAATTCTAAAGCGCAATGTCGATAAATTAATTAGCTGGATTCAACAAAAAAGGGGACCCTTTGCACCTGATTTCATCGATGCCTGGACAAATCGCTATAAGTTTCAGCTCGATATGCAAGCAGATGATTGTTAAGAAGCACCTATTAGTTTTACTAATGGGTGTTTTTTGTCTTTCAAGAGAGTGGAAAAATAGTTAGCGAAAAAGTCATATTACATGTACTTAAAACGAAATATTGCTATAATACGTTTGGGCATTCAGTTTGGAATGTCCATTTATTTTTGCCCCGTATAAATGGGTCTTTATCAAGAATGTTCTCCATTAAGGATGTGATTGGAAATGGGTAGTATAAAGCGGTATATGCGTTTTGTAAAACCATATACTTGGGAAATCATTTTAACGATATTAATTGGTATAGTGAAGTTTGCCATTCCATTATTTATCCCCTTGCTTATAAAAATTGTGTTAGATGATATTATTGCTGCAAATGATCTATCGGATGCAGAGAAAACAAAAGAGTTATTTTATTGGTTAGGTGGCACTATCATTGTGTTCTTTATCGTTCGACCACCAATTGAGTATTATCGTCAATATTTTGCTCAACATGTTAGTAATAAGGTGCTTTTTGATATTCGAAAGCAAATCTATGCACATTTACAACGACTAAGTTTAAAATACTATGCAAATACAAGAGCTGGCGATGTTATTTCAAGAGTGATTAATGATGTGGAACAAACAAAAAACTTTATTATGACAGGCTTGATGAATGTATGGCTAGATCTTGCCACAATTGTTATTGCCATCGTGATTATGCTGACAATGGATGTTAAGCTGACACTTGTAGCTTTGATTGCGTTCCCATTCTATGCATTTAGTGTGAAGTACTTTTTTGGTAAGCTGAGGGATTTAACTAGAAAGCGCTCCAAGGCACTTGCAGGTGTACAAAGTTATTTGCATGAACGAGTCGCTGGAATGAGCATAATTAAAAGCTTTACACTCGAAAAGCATGAACAAAAATTATTTGATGAGGCAAATGGTGAATTTTTAGAGAAGGCATTGGATCATACAAAGTGGAATGCGAAATCCTTTGCTGTAGTGAATACTATTACGGATGTAGCCCCGTTGTTAGTAATTGCCTATGCAGGCTATCAGGTTATTAATGGTCCTCTGTCCATAGGAACGATGGTTGCCTTTATTGCTTATATTGAAAGACTTTATGGTCCACTCCGTCGTTTAGTTAGTTCATCTACTACATTAACGCAGTCGATTGCTTCAATGGACCGAATGTTTGAATTAATAGATGAACCTTATGAAGTGAAAAATAAGTCTGATGCCATAGAGTTGAAACGGGTAAATGGTGAGGTCCACTTTGACAACGTGAATTTTCAATATGAGGCTGATGGCTCAAAAATTTTAAACAATATTCATTTTACCATTAACCCTGGAGAGACAGTGGCATTTGTAGGTATGAGTGGTGGCGGTAAATCCACGATAATAAGCTTGATTCCACGCTTTTATGATACAACAAATGGTATAGTGCGTATTGATGGCTATGATGTGAAGGACGTAACACTTCATTCATTACGTTCACAAATCGGCATCGTGTTGCAGGATAATATTTTATTTAGTGATTCTGTAAAAGAGAATATTTTAATGGGCAAACCAGATGCTACTGATGAAGAGGTAATTTCTGCAGCGAAGGCAGCAAACGCACACGACTTTATTTTGAGCTTACCAAATGGCTATGACACCAAGGTTGGAGAGCGTGGAGTGAAGTTATCTGGTGGTCAAAAGCAGCGTGTCGCTATCGCTCGTGTATTTTTAAAAAATCCACCTATTTTAATACTAGATGAAGCTACCTCTGCATTAGATTTAGAAAGTGAAGCACTTATTCAAGAATCATTAGAGTTGCTTGCACATGAACGTACAACAATAATTATTGCTCACCGACTTTCTACAATCACTCATGCTGATAAAATTATTGTCATCGATCATGGGCAATTAATTGAAAGTGGTACACATGAAGAACTTATGCAAAAGCAAGGAACATATTACAATTTATTTCAAGTGCAGCATTTAAATTGAAATTCCCAATAGGATTCATCGGAAAATATAATAAAAAATTAAAAAATAGTCTTCCATTTAATTTTTAATGGAGGGCTATTTTTTTGCGATTTATGTAAATTATTATCGTTTAATAAGAAAAAAATAGTATGTGGGTCGAGTTTTGTAGAAAATTTATGTTCTATACAGAATAATAATGATTGAAAGAGATAATTTTTTTAGTTAGAATTATCTGAAAATAGGGAATTTAATGATAGTTAGTGTATTATATTAATAGAATTATGCAATTTAGTAAAATATAGGTAGGATGGAGCGATTGTGCATGAGGAAAAAGCTGCTAGAAATAAAAGGTTTAAAAACGACCTTTTTTACAGATGATGGGCAAATTCCTGCCGTTGATGATATCGATTTTTCTGTGCATGAAGGAGAAATATTAGGGATTGTTGGAGAATCGGGAAGTGGTAAAAGTGTCACATCACTATCCATTATGGGATTAATACCATCACCACCAGGAAAAATAACAGGTGGCGAAATACTATTGGATGGTAAAAATCTAGCGGCATTATCAGATAAACAAATGCAAAAAATTCGTGGAAAAGATGTAGCAATGATATTCCAAGAGCCTATGACCTCCTTAAATCCCTTATTTACAATTGGAGATCAGCTGAAAGAGGCAATTTTAATACATCAACCAAAGTGGTCAAAAAAGGAAGCGTTTACAAGAGCGATAGAAATTATGAAGCTTGTGGGTTTGCCACGTGCGGAATCATTGTTAAAAGATTATCCACACCAATTATCAGGAGGCATGCGACAGCGTGTCATGATTGCGATGGCACTTCTCTGCGATCCAAAGGTTTTGATAGCTGATGAACCAACTACCGCTCTTGATGTAACGATTCAGGCACAAATTTTGCAGTTAATGAAAGACTTGAATAAACGTTTAAATACAGCTGTATTATTGATTACCCATGATTTGGGCGTTGTAGCAGAAACATGTGAGCGTGTCATTGTTATGTATGCAGGACAAATTGTTGAAGAGGCGCCGATTCAGGAGATATTTGCTAATCCTAAGCATCCTTATACGCAAGGGCTTATTAAATCTGTACCTGATATGCGTTATAAAAAGGACAACCTTTATTCGATACCCGGAAGTGTACCAAAGCCAGGGAGTATCAAGGTCGGCTGTCGTTTTGCAGCACGTTGCGATTTTGCAATGGATCGTTGTCAACAGGAAACACCACCTTTATATGAAGCAGCAGAGCAACATAAATCAAGATGTTTTTTACTAGAGAAGCAGGAGGTGGTGCAGCATGTCGAAAGTTTTATTGAAAGTTGATGGCTTGAAAAAATATTTTCCTATTCGGAAAGGCATTCTTAATACACAGGTTGGGGATGTGAAGGCAGTGGATGATGTTTCTTTTGAGGTTTTTGAAGGAGAAACATTAGGCATTGTAGGAGAATCGGGATGTGGTAAATCAACTACTGGGCGATTGTTAATGCGATTAATTGAGCCAACGGAAGGAAATATAGAATTCGCAGGGAAAACGATTTCAGAATTATCCAATAATGAAATGCGTAAGGCACGAAGGGATATTCAAATGATTTTCCAGGATCCCTATGCTTCCTTAAATCCAAGACACAATATTGGGAAGATATTAGAGGAGCCGCTTATTGTTCATGGTATGGGTAATGCTAAAGAACGTAAGCAGAAGGTTTTGGAGCTTCTAGAAACAGTAGGTCTAAATGAATATCATATTAAGCGATATCCACATCAGTTTAGTGGAGGTCAAAGGCAGCGTATTGGTATTGCTCGAGCCTTGATGACCAATCCTCGTTTAATTATTGCGGATGAGCCAGTATCTGCACTTGATGTGTCGATACAGGCACAAGTTTTAAATTTATTGCAAAAGCTGCAAAAGGATTTAAAGCTGACTTATATTTTTATTTCACATGACTTAGGGGTAGTGCGTCATATCAGTAATCGCGTTGGTGTGATGTATTTAGGTAAATTAGTAGAGTTGACAGCAAGTGAGGATTTATATGCAGAGCCGCTTCACCCATATACACAGGCTCTCTTATCTTCGGTTCCTGTTCCAGATCCTACGTTTGAACGTGAACAACTGATTATTACTGGGGATATTCCGAGTGCTTCAAATGCGCCTAGTGGATGCACTTTCCATACAAGATGTCCGTTTAAAAAGGAAGAATGTTCTCAAATAGTTCCAAAAATGCAAGAAGTAAAACCGGGTCATTATGTTGCTTGCCATCTCTATGATGCTATTCAACATTCAATGATATAAAAAAACATAGGGGGAAATTTAATGAAGAAAAAGAAGCTATGGACTTTGGGTGTAATGTTTATCCTTGTTCTCTCGACAATCTTAGCGGCTTGTGGCGGCTCAGACACTAAGAATACGGGTAGTAAAGATGCTTCAACTGGTGGCGATAAAGCTAACAGCGGCGAACCGAAAATATTAGTCTATGGTCGTGGTGGAGATTCGGTAGCACTCGACCCTGCTGTTGTAACAGACGGTGAATCCTTTACAGTTACAGCAAATATTTATGAAACGCTAGTAAACTTTGGTGAACGAGATGTAACGATTCAACCAGGCTTGGCAAAATCATGGGAGCCGTCAGAGGATGGGTTAACTTATACATTCCAATTACAAGAGGGTGTAAAATTCCATGATGGCACAGATTTCAACGCAGAGGCAGTTGTCAAAAATATTGAACGTTGGAAATCAAGCAATGATAAATATCCATATTTTAAAACTCAATTTGTCGTTGGTGACAAGCAAATTATAGAATCTGCTACTGCTGAGGGTGACTATACGGTTGTTCTTAAGTTAAGCCAACCACAAGCACCATTCCTGAAAAATTTAGCGATGTCTCCATTTGCAATCGCTTCGCCAACAGCTTTTGAGGCAGATGAAGAAGGCTTATCAGCAAATCCTGTAGGAACAGGTCCATTCAAGTTTGTCAGCTGGGTACGTAATGATGCGATAACGATTGAGAAAAACCCAGATTACTATATTGATGGCTATCCAAAATTAGATAAAGTTATTTATCGTTCTATACCAGAAAACACTGCACGATTAACTGAATTAACGAGCGGTAATATTGATGTAGCTGATGGCTTAAGTCCATCTGATAAAGGAACAATCGAAGGAGATGCCAACTTACAGCTAATTGAACGTCCTTCTATGAACGTTGGGTATTTAGGTTTAACAGTTACTCGACCTCCATTTGATAATGTAAAAGTGCGTCAGGCAGTAAACTATGCTATTGATAAACAAGCACTAGTGGATGCATTTTATGAAGGGTTAGCGGAGCCAGCGAAAAACCCAATGCCACCAGTAATTTCTGGTTATAACGATGAAGTTACAGGCTATACGTATGATCCTGAAAAAGCGAAAGCATTACTTGCTGAAGCAGGCTATGATGGCAAAGAGATTGAGCTATGGGCAATGCCAGTACCACGACCATACATGCCAGATGGTCAAAAAGTTGCAGAAGCGATTCAGAAGAACTTAGAAGATGTAGGCATTAAATCTAAAATTGTGTCATATGAATGGGCTACTTATTTAGATAAAGCTGAAAAGGGTGAAGCAGATGCATTCTTACTTGGTTGGACAGGTGATAATGGAGATGCGGATAACTTCCTATATTCATTATTAGACGGCGATAATATCCATTCTAATAACTATACATTCTATGACAACAAAGAATTACACAAGCTATTAACAGCTGCTCAAACTGAAATTGATGAGGACAAGCGTAACGAGCTTTATAAGCAAGCTCAAGTAATTATTTCTGAGGATGCTCCATGGGTTCCACTTGCTCACTCTATTCCAATTTTAGCTGCTAACAAGAAAGTTACAAATTATATTGCGCATCCTACTGGCTCTGACCGTTTAGATGCAGTAGATATTCAATAGTAAAGTTCATTTTTTAATTGAATAGAGAAGTTTAAAAGAATCTGCTTGCTTTTCTGCGGGTAAGCCGTGGAATTCTCGCAGATTCTTTTCTAATAAAGGAAAATCAAATCCTTTTCTTCTGTATGAAAGATCTCATCTAAACATTTAAAGCCGTTTGGTGAAGACTCAACCTTTCAACAGTATATAAAGACTTCAAAGTATATTATGAAAATCATAGAGAGGTGATGAAAATGCTTCACTATATGGGGAGACGTTTACTTCAACTAATCCCAGTTTTGCTTGGAATGACTTTTATCGTTTTTATGTTGATACGTGCAATACCTGGTAATCCAGCTAAAGTTATTTTAGGACAACAGGCGACAAAAGAGGCGGTCGAGGCATTAAACGCAAGTTTAGGATTAGATAAACCCTGGTATACACAATATTTTAGTTATTTGTCAGGCATTTTCCAGGGAGATCTGGGAGTTTCCTTACGTACAAAATTACCTGTATCAGAGGAAATATTTCCATACTTAGCAGCAACGGCAGAGCTTGCACTTTTTGCTATGATTATTGCCATCGTTATTGGTGTTAATGCTGGCATTATTTCTGCATGGTTCCAAAATTCTTGGTTCGACTATATTGCAATGATAGTGGCATTAGTCGGTGTATCTGTACCAGTATTCTGGCTAGGTTTGATGGAGCAATGGACATTTAGTAGTAAGCTTGGCTGGTTGCCTACTTCTGGTCGAGAGGATGTTCGAAATCCAATAACCGCCATAACCCATTTCTATTTATTTGATACTCTTATTCAAGGACGCTTTGATCAATTCATTGAAGTTTTAAAGAGATTAATATTACCTGGAGTAGCACTTGCGACCATTCCGATGGCTATCATTGCAAGAATCACAAGATCTTCCATGCTAGAAGTAATGCGCTCAGATTATGTACGCACTGCAAGAGCGAAAGGCCAAAAAATGTTCATTGTTGTCTATAAGCATGCCTTAAAGAATGCTGTGATTCCTGTGTTAACGGTAATTGGTCTACAAACAGGATTACTGCTTGGTGGTGCCATTTTAACAGAGACTATTTTTAGTTGGCCAGGAATTGGTCGTTATATTTATGATGCGATTGGCTTCAGGGATTATCCTGTTATTCAATCAGGTATTCTAATCGTTGCATTTATTTTCATCATGATTAACTTAATTGTGGATTTACTGTATACAGTGATTGATCCGCGTATTAAATACAAATAGAGGGGAGCTGCAATGATGACTGGAGCAATGGATATCAAAAAAGAAGCAGCACCAGCTCGAGAACGTGCGGTAGGTCCGTGGCTCGAAGGCTGGCGTAGCTTTAAAAAGAGCAAAGTCTCCCTCGTAGGAGCAGGAATTGTTATATTTTTTATTTTACTTGCTATAGTGGGTCCGTACATTGCACCACAGGGTATCAATGAACAAAATTTTGCGAAGCGTTTATTGGCACCATCAAGTGAACATTGGTTTGGAACAGATGATTTTGGACGGGATATTCTCTCTAGAATCATACATGGAGCACGGATTTCGTTATGGGTAGGCTTTTTCTCGGTTATTTTATCCGTAATCATTGGCAGTTTACTTGGTATTATTGCAGGTTATTATGGAAAATGGATTGATACAATTATTTCACGTATTTTTGATATTATGTTAGCTTTCCCTAGTATGCTATTAGCGATTGCAGTAGTGTCAGTGCTAGGTCCATCTTTACAAAATGCATTAATCGCTATAGCAATAATTAACGTACCGAATTTTGGTCGTCTAATTCGTTCTAAGGTATTGAGTGTTAAGGAAGAGGAATATATTGTAGCGGCAAAAGCAATTGGCATGCGTGATTCACGAATTTTATTCTCTCATATTTTACCGAATTCCATAACACCAATAATTGTACAAGGAACACTAGCTATTGCGACAGCCATTATTGAGGCGGCAGCACTAGGCTTCCTTGGACTAGGAGCTCAAGCACCAGCACCCGAGTGGGGAAAAATGCTAGCTGATGCTCGAAAATTTTTAATCAATGCCCCATGGACAATGATTTTCCCAGGTCTGGCTATTATGTTAACAGTTCTCGGCTTTAACCTAATGGGTGATGGACTACGTGATGCACTTGATCCAAAAATGAAAAGCTAGTTTATACCTTAATAGCCTTCTACAAGTTAGAAGGTTTTTTTTACTGTGGTAAAAGAAACTCATTTAAAGTGAAAACGTCTTTGTTAAGAAGAATTCTCGAAAATAAGGCTCATCTTGGTATTGAACCAAGAATAAGTGAATAAACCTTTTTGGAGCCATTAATTGAATTTTTTGTAATGTTATTTTAGACTTAATATATGTTGAAAAACGACAATCTTTTATGAAATATAAAAAGATTCGACTTTACATGTAGATTATTTCTTTACATATAATCTTTCAGTTGGCAACACATAGTTTAGGAGGGTGATTAAATTGGGAATTAATTTACAAAAAGGGCAACGTGTTGATTTAACAAAGGGGAATGCTGGTTTAAATAAAATCAAAGTAGGCTTAGGCTGGGACCCTGTAAGTCAAGAAAAAAGCGGAGGCTTATTCGGAGGCTTATTTTCAAGTAGAAATAGCGGCAGTGGCAGAAACATCGACTGTGATGCCTCTGTGTTAATGCTGCAAGATGATAAGGTTGTTGCGGGAGACGATGTTATTTATTTTGGAAAATTAACAAGTAACTGCCGCTCTGTTCAACATTCAGGTGATAATTTAACAGGTGATGGCGATGGTGATGATGAAGTTATTACAATTGAGCTGTCGTCTGTACCAACACAATATAACAAGCTAGTGTTTGTTGTAAACATCTATGATGCAGCAGGTCGTAATCAACACTTTGGCATGATTCAAAATGCATATATTCGTGTGTACGATGACAGGACAGGTAGTGAGCTAATCCGCTATAATTTAACTGATAACTATTCGAACTTAACGACGTTAGTCTGTGGTGAGATTTACCGTCATAGCAATGAATGGAAATTTGCTGCAGTTGGAACAGGAACAAATGACGTGAAACTTGGCGACGTTGTTCGAAGATATCAATAAATAAATAAATAAATAATAACTAGGAGGAGAAAGATAATGGCTATTTCATTACAAAAAGGTCAAAAGGTAGATTTAACAAAAACAAATCCGGGGTTAACAAATGTAGTTGTTGGTTTAGGATGGGATACAAATAAATATGATGGTGGAAATGATTTCGATTTAGATTCATCTGTATTTTTACTTGCAGATACAGGGAAAGTGGCAGATCAAAATGATTTTATTTTCTACAATAATACAACAGGTGGCAACGGCTCTGTTGAACATTCAGGTGATAATTTAACTGGTGTTGGTGAAGGTGACGATGAAGTGGTGAAAGTTGCATTAACACAAGTACCTGCACATATACAACGACTAGCATTTACTGTAACAATTCATGATGCAGAGGCACGTAGTCAGAACTTTGGTATGGTTTCTAATGCCTATATTCGTATTGTCAATGCTGCTTCAAACGAAGAAATTATTCGTTATGATTTAGGTGAGGATTTCAGTATTGAAACAGCTATCGTAGTAGGGGAATTATACCGTCATAACGGAGAATGGAAATTTAATGCGATTGGTGCTGGCTATCAGGGTGGCTTAGCTGCTTTATGTAACGATTATGGTTTGAGCGTAAACTAAAAAATTTCATCTTTGGACAGAAAGGGAGATTTTCAATGGCTATTCAATTAAGTAAAGGGCAACGTATTGATTTAACAAAGCAAGATCCAGGTCTAAACAGCATTGGAATTGGCTTAGGCTGGGATGTAAAGCAATTTGATGGTGGACAAGACTTTGACCTCGATGCATCTGTATTTTTACTAGATGCATCAGGTAAATGTCGCAATGAACTAGACTTTATCTTTTACAATAATTTATCGAGCCAAGATCAATCAGTTGTGCATACTGGCGATAACCGTACAGGAGAAGGTGATGGGGATGATGAAAAAATTCTTGTAAACTTAAAGCAAGTATCTCCACAAATTGAAAAGATTGTTGTGACGGTTACAATCTATGATGCAGAGGGTCGTCATCAAAACTTCGGTCAGGTTCTGAATGCCTATGTTCGTTTGACGAATGAAGAGTCAGGGGCTGAAGTATTGCGTTATGATTTAGGCGAAGATTTTAGCATTGAAACAGCCGTAGTATTTTGTGAACTGTATCGCCATAATGGTGAGTGGAAATTTGCGGCAGTAGGCTCAGGTTATCAAGGTGGCTTAGCAGCATTAGTCAATGCATATGGTCTACAATAAATACTTGGATAGGAACATGACGGAGGGTCTTTTTTGGACGTTATCAACGAGATATTAAATACATATGCACAGTTTTTTAACTGGCACATGTGGGGACAGGTTTTAACAGATCCAGTATCATGGGGCCTAATTTTTTCATTGATTATTATGGAAGGACTATTGTCTGCGGACAATGCGTTAGTTTTAGCTGTACTTGTTAAACATCTTCCAAAGCATCAACGAAAAAAAGCATTAATGTATGGGATGTTTGGAGCGTATTTCTTCAGATTTCTCTTCATCGGTATTGGTGTTTATCTCGTGAAGTTCTCCATCGTTAAAGTAATTGGTGCAACTTATTTAATGTGGTTAGTCATACTGCATTTTAAAAATAAGAGCGATGATGAAGGAGAGGCACATGAGTTTAAAAAGACAGGTTGGATGGTTCGTGTCTTTGGAACGTTCTGGGCGACTGTTATTTCAGTTGAATTAATGGATATTGCCTTTTCAGTAGACTCAATACTGGCAGCTTTTGCGATATCAGATCAAGTATGGGTCCTATTATTAGGTGGAGTATTGGGAATCATTATGATGCGTACCATCGCTGGTGTATTCCTTTCTTTGATAGAGCGTGTACCAGAGCTTGAAACAACTGCCTATATTTTAATTGCGATTATTGCACTGAAGATGTTTGCAAGTATTTTTGGATTCCATCTTTCACATGAAATATTCTTTATTATTCTAATTGCTGCATTCTTATTAACATTTGTTGTACACAAGATGAATAAGAAAACAGCAGTGTAAACAAGGCACTGTATTGGTCTGTAAGGAACAGGCTGATACAGTGCTTTTTTCACAGAAGGCATACTATTACTGGGGAGAGGATTAGATGCAACACTTTGCAACAGAAGCAGAGACGATTTTTTATAAGAAACCACAGCCTTTTACAAAATGGGAAACGCCAGATATTCTGTCATATGCCTTAGGTGCGACTTTGTATATGCCAGCTTCCATGCCTAATATTGTGGGTTTGATTCAATCGCAAAAATATAAAGAACTCACATCACTTGTCATTGATTTAGAGGATGCGGTAGGGGATACAGAGTTACTAGATTGTGAAGCAAAATTGATTGAGGATATAAGTGAGTTATATGCACTTTATAATCAAAAACAATTGCTACTACAAGATTTACCACTACTTTTTATTCGTGTACGTCATGTTGAACAATTTAATTATTTAACAACTACATTAGGGAAGAAGCAAGAAATATTAACAGGTTATGTATTTCCAAAATTTACGGCAACACAAGGAGCCCAATATTTCAAGTTACTTGAACAAACCATTTTGGAACATGATGTAACCTTATATGGTATGCCAATTTTAGAAAGTCGTGAGGTATTATATAAGGAATCTCGTATGCAAGCGTTATTAGGCATCAAAGAGGTTCTTCATCAATACAGGAAGCGCGTATTAAATGTGCGTATTGGTGCAACTGATTTTTGTGGTATTTACGGAATTCGCCGCCGTATGGATTCGACCATTTATGATATCAGTGTAATAAGAGATTGTATAGCAGATATAGTAAATGTCTTAGGTCGTGAGGAAGATGGTTTTGTTATTTCTGGGCCTGTATGGGAGTATTTTAGTAATCAACGTGTATTAAAGCCTGCATTAAGAGTGACGCCATTTAGTGAAAAAGGTGCGCTTGATACAAGGAAAGCATTGTTGGATGATTGTTTAGATGGATTAATGAAGGAAGTTTTAATGGATAAACAAAACGGCATTATGGGTAAAACAGTCATTCATCCTAGTCATATTCGTGTCGTGCATGCACTATATGCCATATCCTATGAGGAGTATTTAGATGCATTAAGTATTGTAGAAAATAGTGATGGCCGCAAAGGTGTTATGAAAAGCCACTATGCTAATAAAATGAATGAAATCAAACCACATATGAGATGGGCGCAGCGAATCTTAAAACAAGCTCATGTCTATGGCGTTTATCATGAATCTTTAGATTTTGCCTCACTGTTATTAAATTCTGAAATAGGTGGTAGTATTTATGCAACAACAAATGAGTAAACTTAGCATTTTGCCAAATTATACAATCGATATTAAAGTCACTCATAATCCCCACAATTTTGCATTGACAGATTTATTTAAAATGGCAGCACGTATTAATAAGAAGAGACAGTTTTTGTTTGTGAGCACTGTGCTTGGCAAACATTTGGCTGTTCGCCCACAAATCCCATTACTGACTGGAACTCTTCTAGCCATGATGTATAATCAGCATCTTACTGGTCAACATGTGATTTCTATGCAATCTGTTGTAGAAGCATTAAAAGAATGCACGGGGTTGGATGGAATTCGGAATTCTACAGAGGGTTGCATGCAGTTGTCTGAGAAAACATTGTTTATTGGATTTGCTGAGACAGCTACTGCACTTGGACATGCCGTATTTAATGCATTTCAAACAAATGCCATGTATATCCATACCACACGTGAAGTACTTCCAGATTTCGAACCATTTGTTACATTTGAGGAAGAACATTCCCATGCAACAAGCCATAGAATCTATACAGAGGAGCCTGACATTTTACTGCATGCCAAGCGCATTGTATTAATTGATGATGAGATTACTACTGGTAATACGGTTATTAATATTATTCAAACATTAAAACAGAAATTTCCGCTTGTTAGGGAGTATGCTGTGCTATCTATTTTAGATTGGCGTTCAGAACAGCAGCAAATGGTCTTTCAGCAATTAGAGAAGCAATGGGGGATCTCTATTGAGTTCATCGCCATTATGTGCGGTCAATTTAGCTGTAGTGGGACACCCAATTTAGCAAGAAAGCAACCTAAAATAACAACACATGCTGCACAGAACATGACACTATTACCAATCAAAGAATCTCTTGATCGCAAGTTCTATCGTTCTATTGCAGAGAATGGTCTTGTAAACAATCAGCCTTATGTACTAGCGACAGGAAGATTTATGCTAACGTCCAAACAGCATATCGAGCAAAAGAAAATGTTACAGGCAATCGCTGAGCAATTAAAAGAGCTACGGACGGATGGACCAGCACTTGTTGTCGGAACAGGGGAATTTATGTATGTCCCTATGCAAATTGCCTCTTATTTAGGGGAAGATGTTTATTTTCAATCGTCGACCCGTAGTCCGATCTATTGTACAGATGAACTAGACTATACGATTAACGAAAAAATAGTCTTTGAAAGCCCAGAGAACAATGGGGTTGAAAATTATTTATATAATATACAAAGTCGACCGTATTCGGAACTTTTCTTTATTGTGGAACGTATAGCAAGTAAAGAGATAATTGCCTGGGTGATAGAGGCACTACAATCCATCAGTAGTACAAAAATATATGTGATTTGTATGCAAGAAATGGAGGTAGAACGATGATATCGACTTTACAGCCAGATAAAATGGGGAGCTATGCATCAGAGGATGTTATTTTTTTATTGCGTGATATTGGTAATGTTTTTCTTGAAATGGATAATGAAAAGCGTGAACAGCTTATTCAAACTGGCACACACTATTCTGAAATGCTTCCAATGGAATATCAACCCTCTAAAACATATATGGATCTATTTCATAAAACTTTAGATGCTTACGCTGAGAGAATAGCAATAGCTGTTGGTGTGGTGGCCGAGCAAACCATCAAAAATAGAGGGCTGGACAATTTAATTCTTGTTAGTTTAGCGAGAGCAGGTACACCAATCGGCATTTTAATCAAACGGTATATACAAATGCGCTATAAGGTGAATGTTCCACATTACTCAATTTCTATACTACGTGGTCGTGGGTTTGACGAAACAGCAATTCGTTACATTTTGACACAACATCCCCAAGGCTGTCTTCAATTTATTGATGGTTGGACGGGTAAGGGTGCTATTACCAATGAATTAATACATTCCTGTCAAAAATTTAATGCACAATATCAGGCACAATTAAATGCCGATTTAGCCGTTTTGGCAGATCCTGGGCATTGTGCTGCCATTTATGGAACTCGTGAAGATTTTTTAATTCCATCTGCTTGTTTAAATTCGACTGTATCTGGACTGGTGAGTAGAACAGTTTTAAATCTACAGTTTATGGATGAGAAAGACTTTCATGGTGCAAAATACTACAAAGAATTAGAGGAAATGGATGTGTCAAACTTGTACATAGAACGCATTGTCACATGCTTTGAAAATGTGCAGAGTGAGATTGTACATCAACTTCAAGAGCTACCCAACTCTCCAATTACTTGGGAGGGAATGAAGTCCGTTCAAAAGATTCAGCAGGATTTTGCTATTGAGAATATTCATTTTATCAAACCTGGTGTTGGAGAAACGACAAGAGTTTTGCTGCGACGAATCCCCTGGAAAATCCTAATTAATTCACAGTACATTCATGAGCTGGAACACATTTTATTATTAGCTCGTGAAAAAAATGTATTAATAGAAGAATATTCGAATATGTCCTATGCATGTTGTGGCTTAATAAAAGAATTGTAGAGGAGGATAAGATGATACTATTTACATCAGATTTAGATAGAACACTTATTTATTCTAAACGTATGATGGATATGTTTCCGCCAAATACAGAGACAGTGATAGTTGAGCGGAAGGCTGATAAAGACATGAGTATGATGACAAATGCAACAGCAACTTTATTGCAGCAGGTACATCAGCAAACACTATTTGTACCTGTTACGACAAGAGCGTTGCATCAATATCAGAGAATACATTTTATTAATGACATGTGCCCTACTTTTGCAATTACAAGTAATGGGGGTACAATATTAGAAAAAGGTCAGCCATATGACAAATGGACGAAAACATTATGTAGACGTATTCAAGATTCTTCCATTCCAAGAGAGGATATGTTAAAGCTATTTCAAACGATTAAATCTGATGCATGGCTACAACGTTCTTTCTATATAGATGATCTTTTTTATGTACATCATGTGGATATTGAAGTTTTACGCCAGGGTGAATTAAATGCAATAATTCAAGAGTTTGACGCTCATGGCTGGTACGTTCTTCTACAAGGTAAAAAATTGTATTTTATGCCCAAGGTACTGACAAAGGAAGCGGCAATAGATTATATGAAGGAATTTTGTACATACGATGTGCATATAGCAGCGGGCGATTCTATTATGGATTATGGAATGCTATCAATGGCAGATTTAGCATTTACACCGAATCATGGAGATTTAAAGGATAAACAGCCCAATGTTCTACCAAATACTACCTACTCAATTCATAATGGTGAAGCATTTACAAATGAATTACTTGAAGCGGTTTTACAAATTGCTTCACATCAAACGGTAGTTTAGTGTTTTAAATATTTATTTGTTGTCATAGGTAAGACCATCCTATGACAAATGAATTCTTAAGCCTATGTTGAGGATGATTTTTAGGAGGTGCGTTTGTATGCAAACAATCACAATTCAATCAGTGTTGGAGCGTAATCCTGATGATTGGCTACAGGCGTTTCAAGATTCACCAAAGAATCGTGCATTTTATGAGGAAACATCACAACAAATAACTTTTAGTCGAATTGCAGTACGTGTATTAGGAGTGCCAATTGAAGAGGATGATTATTTCAATTCATTATTTACCATGTCACAAAACCAAATTATTCATATTTTAAGTGAAGAATTAAATAAGAATATTGAGCAAAAGGACTTTCAGGCTATACAAACGATTCTAGAACAACATCAGCAAACACCTAAAGGGCTGTCTATTAATCGATTAGTGGCAATGATGTATGGGTATCAATTAATACCCAAGCATGATGATAGTGTAATGAATCGACATTTACAGCTTGCAACCATTAAAATTGTAGAGCTTTTTCAGCAACAACAATCTTTAGGCTTACTTGCTAATGATTTTCGCCGTTTTTTAATTGATATGGTGAAGTGGTTAAAAAACCATTGGATTCAATGGACAAAGGCAATGAAGCCGACAGATGATTTTCCTAAGGTTGTTTGGTATGGGGAGACAACTGTTAGTCAACGTTATTTTCTATTATTGCTAATGGAGCTAGGTTGTGACGTATTGATTTTTCATCCGGCTAAAATAGATGAATTTGCAGAGATAGATCCTACAGATTTGTTTTCTATCAGTTATTCGTATGCAAGTGAAACAACTTTACAGCCATTTCCTGACAAGCTTCGTGATCGTCAGGCAACTGTAGGTTATCGTTCAAGTCAGCATTTTGAACAATTAATGCATGATCAGCAATCAGGAGTCTTTAAGCCTTGGCAATTCAAAGATCTTATGCCACGCTCCTTAACACTAAGAATGACCTATGATGATATTTTTATTTATGCAAAAGAGAAGGCCATGGTTCGACCGAAATTTGAAGTTATTGGTGATGAGATAGTCATTCCAGTAATATTTGCAAAAATTAGTGGGGTGTCGAGCCGACGTGAAGAATACTGGCATTATATGCATCAATTATTGGCAAGTCCACAAACCGTTTTTGTGCAGGAGTTCCCTTATTCAAAAACGAGCAAGGCCAACTTCCATTTTCACTATAAACATTGCTTAGTAAATGGTGAGCTATCAATGGAGCGCATTATACAAAGTGATTGGTGGCAGTATGGAGAGTTACCATTAGAGCTACAGCGTGCAATGGCTCACACGATAAAAACTTCATGTGAACAACCCATGTTAAAACAACAGTCAAATGAGACTTTATATGATTTACAGTTATTTTTATTTAAGCAGATGACGATGATTCCACAGGATATACTGCGATTACTTCAAAGCTTTGACTACTCTCAAGAGGTACCAAAACTTGTATTATATCAAGCGCCACAGCAGCCTGCTTTATCACGTGAGGATATTGCATTACTGGCGTTTTTAAATCGTTTTGGTATGGATATTGTATTTTATAATCCGACAGGGAAGCTAGACTTAGAAAGGCACTTGCAAGAGGATTCATATGATGTACACCGTTTAGAGCATATGCTATTTGACTTATCCTATGAAGAACCAAAGCAGCAAAAATCTGCACCAGATAAAATCATTAAAAAGCTCTTTAATCGTTTTTTCTGATGACAGGAAGGAGGCGGCGTGAATGTCAAATAACCCGACGACAATTGAACAATTGACAGTGGAAACAGCAGAAGCCGTCAAACAACAATTATGGGGAAATGCAGGGGTACAACAAATTGCCAATCAGATTAATATAAAAAATCAGCTGGACTTAATGGCGTTAGGAAGAGAGCCAGCTACAAAATTAGCAAAATTCGCAGATCAAATTTTAGATTTGATTACCCAATCAGCATCCTATGAATCAAGAGAATTATTTAAGCAGCTTGAAGCCTTAATGTTGACATTTGATAAAAAGGATTTTGCTGAGCAAAAGGGTTTTTTTAAGAAGCTATTTGCACGTAAAACCAAAAATGATGATGATTTATTTGCCAAATACAATGTACTCAGTAGAGATATTGAAAAAATTCATTATCAATTTGTGCTTATGGAAGAGGAATTAGCAAAGGATAATCGCGTCCTAGCACGATTATATAATGAAGATTTGATGTTTTACCTGGAGCTAGAAAAATATATTGTCGCAGCAGATATGAAATTACATGAAGTGCAAACAACACTAATACCTATGTATGAAAAACAGAGCGAGGCTGGCAATCAAGTGGCAAAAATGGAGCTTAATCGGTTACAAGTAATTGCCGAGTTGCTACAACAGAAAATAGATGAGTTGGAGAAATCACGTATGGTTGCCATTTTAACAGCCCCGCAAATCGAGATGCTGCGCAATGGGAATAGTGAATTGATTGAACAAATTAATGGTGCTTTTGTTAAGACTATCCCTGTCTTTAAAATGGGGATCATGAATGCAGTGAATGAAAGGCGGCAGCAATTACAGAGTCAATCTGCATCAGCCTTTGAAAATCGTGTGAAGCAATTTGGAGGAGCTAGTCATGAAGCAGTTCAATTAAGCACGGCTCTAGCTCAGCAATCTGAAACAACACAAACACTTGAGGAAATGTGGGATACTATTATTGCAGGTATTACTAATTATCGTAAGCTTCATGGCGAATTAACAGCGCAGCGCAAGGTATCAGAGACACAACTGCTGGCATTAAGGACGTGAACCTTAAAAAGCTGACATCGTTTAAAAGAAATGATGCCAGCTTTTTTGTATTTCATTTAACAGAGAAACCATTTATACAGTCAACTATGAAGAATGTATCCTAAGGTACTTAATATGTATACGTTGCAAGTGTTAGTATCTGCTTATTTTCTACCTGAACGCCATGACATCCCCCAATTGTAGGCTTTGTCCATATCTTGATGTCCCTTAAAATATTCAACAAGTCGCTCAACTTTAAATGTCTCATTATTTACATTTTCAATCATGGCTATTGCACACATATTCTTGTCATTACGATGCTCGTTTAAACGAACTTCAATGCTAGGACCTGTTCCGTAGTTGATTGTTGCAATCCCATCAGCTTCAGCCCAGTTTGCTACTCCCTCATAGATAAATGTATAAACTAGCACTCGTTTAATGTATCTTACCTTGTTTCCATTAATGCGTAAATTTTCACCGCTGCTTGTCATACCAGTACGATCATCACCATCTAGTTCAATAAAAGGGGCAGAATGCAAACTACCAAAAGCATTACCAAGAGCCTGAACACAACTTTTACTACCATCTGTCATTTCATATAGACATCCTAAATCTAAATCAATCCCACCTTTAGAGCTTGTGCCAAATAAAGAAGATAAAAAGCCGCCTGAATTTCTCTCAGTTTTCTGATTCCAATTTAAATTAACAAGAATTTCGCCAATCTCTTGATTTTGTGATTTTGTTAAGTTAACGAATTGACCTTTTTTAGTTAATTCAATTTTATTTAAATTTACCATGAATATTGACACCCCTTATTTTTACATTTAATTATATTGTATCAAAGTTTAAAAATATTTACAGATTTATATAAAATATCAAAAAACGACAAATTGATACTAGTCAATTTGTCGTAAAATTACATATTTCATTTATTATATAAATTCATCTTCTAGCTCCACATTAATCTCATGCCCATGATAGCGTTGATAGGACACAATAAGCGTATCCAAGTGCTCTAAATTTTCTTCATAGTCTAGTATACGGGATAAAATATAAAGCAGATGATAGCTCGAAAATTCCGTATCGCCTTCTTCATGTGCATAGGTTATTTGTTTGATGAAAATTTCCATCAGTTCATTACGTTGAATATAGTCGATGTTTTTACTCCATTCAGAATGCTCAGGCTTTAGTTTTCCTGTATATTTTAATAGCAGCTGTTCATGATACGTAAGTAAAAAGTCAAGTCGCTCCTGAATCATTAAGTGAAATTGTGTAGGTAACTGCGCCAATTCGTTTTCATGATTATGCAAACGTTGCAGCAATTCTAAACTTTTTTTAGATGTTAAAATCATTTGACGATAGACCACAAGTTTACGTACTTTAACATACTTTTTATTTTTGAGGTAATTGCGTTCTTCCTTATAGAAATCATACAATGTATCAACTCGTAACATACGATTTTTAAATTTACTTAATGCACCCTTTGTAGATGTGTGTTCAGAAGCCTGCCGCACAGCAAGTCGTGTCCATCGAATAATATCATCTTGTAAAAAGTAAATCTTTCGGAAAAGCTTTACCTCATACTTTGGTGGTAAAAAGACTAGGTTAACAACAAAGGCTGCTAACACCCCGACTAATATGGTAATAAAACGAAAAAGGCCAAACGTCAGGAAGTCATCTCCTTGAATCTCCATTATGGCAACAACTGTTACGAGTGCAAGAGACAGTGATTTTTCAAGTTTAAATTTCAACATAATACCGATGGCAGTTATAACAGCGATGCCAACAGCTACTACATGGTGACCAAAAAGCAAGCCAAAAATGACCGCGATGGTAGCTCCTATTATATTTGCTTGTACTTGCTCAACAATCGTTTGATAGGATCGATAAATCGATGGCTGAATGGCAAAAATTGCAGCAATTCCAGCAAAAACAGGAGAAGAGAGATTTAGCAACTCCGCAATAAAGAGTGCTAGCACGATGGCAACACCAGTTTTAAATACACGGGCACCTAATTTCATAGAAAATATGGATGTCCTTTCTGTCTAAAATTTTTAAGCTTCTTTACATTATAGAAGGAAGTGCTCATAAAATACATAGATTTGTATGCTAACATAAGAAAAAGACGACTCATACTAGTGAGTCGCCTTTGTATTGTGATGGATTATAGTTGAGAAAATGCAAAATCTACCGCTTTAATTGTTTCCAGAATATCTGCTTCAGTATGTTCAGTAGTTAAGAACCATGCTTCATATTTCGAGGGAGCTAGATTAATACCCTGATTAAGCATGAATTTGAAGAAGCGGCCAAAGATTTCGCCGTCAGCGTTTTCTGCTTGCTCATAGTTTTCTACTTTCACATCTGTAAAGTAAATAGTCAGTGCCCCTTTAAGACGATTTAATGTGATTGTTACGCCATGCTTTTTAGCTGCAGCTAAAATACCGTCCTCTAAAATTCCACCTAGTCTATCCATTTCATCGTAAATCCCAGGCGTTTGTAGTACTTCTAAGCAGGCAATGCCAGCTTGCATCGATGCAGGGTTTCCTGCCATAGTACCTGCTTGGTAGGCTGGGCCAAGAGGTGCAACTGTATCCATAATTTCTTTACGACCACCGTATGCACCGATTGGTAAACCACCACCAATAACTTTCCCAAGTGCTGTTAGATCAGGTGTTAGTCCAAGTAAGTTTTGAGCACCACCATAATGGAAGCGGAATGCTGTGATAACCTCATCGTAAATCGTTAATGCTCCTTTTTCTTTTGCAGTAGCATGCACTAACTCTAGGAAGCCTGGATTTGGCTCTACAATACCGAAGTTCCCTACAATTGGTTCTATTAAGATAGCAGCAATTTGTTCGCCCCATTTATCCATTGCTTCAGTAAAGGCATCAGGATTATTAAAAGGTACAGTAATTACTTCCTCAGCAGTAGAAGTTGTTACACCTGCTGAGTCTGGTGTTCCTAATGTAGCAGGACCTGAACCAGCAGCTACTAATACTAAATCGAAGTGGCCATGGTAGCAACCTGCAAACTTCATTATTTTCGTACGACCTGTATAGGCACGTGCAACGCGAATAGTTGTCATCACAGCTTCTGTACCAGAGTTATTAAAACGTACTTTATCCATAGATGGTATTGCTTCTTTTAACATTTTTGCAAAAGTAACCTCGTATTCAGTCGGGGTTCCAAACAATGTACCATTTTCAGCTGCATGTGCAATAGCCTTCGCAATATGTGGGTGACCATGTCCAGTTACGATAGGTCCATATGCCGCTAGATAGTCAATATAACGATTGCCGTCAACATCCCAAAAATAAGCACCTTTACCACGAGTCATTGCTACAGGCGAGCCACCGCCCACTGCTTTATAAGAACGAGAAGGGCTATTTACACCACCAACGATATGCTGTAGCGCTTCCGCGTGTATTGCTTCAGATTTTGTGTGATTCATATGATTGCCTCCTATGTCTTTATACGTACTCTATTGTAGACCTATCAGTGCCAGAAATCCAAAGAAATTAAGGGATATGACTTGTTTTATCACTTGGAGTAAAATAGAACCTACAGAGGAGGAGATTATTGTGACTTTAATAGAAGGAAAAAATGTTCCAGATTTTTCTCTTATAAATGAAAGAGGGGAGACGGTAAAGTTAGCAGATTTCAGAGGACATAATGTTATAGTTTATTTTTATCCTAAAGATATGACACCAGGATGCACGACTGAGGCATGTGATTTCCGTGACAAGCACGAGGATTTTAGTCAGCTAAATGCAGCTGTGCTCGGTATCAGTCCTGACGATGCAAAAAAACATAACAAATTTATAGATAAGTATGGATTACCATTCTCCCTACTGGTGGATGAGGATCATGCGGTTGCAGAGGCATATGGCGTATGGGTGTTGAAGAAGATGTATGGACGTGAGTATATGGGAATAGAACGCTCAACATTTTTAATTGATACGGAGGGGAATCTTATTAAGGCTTGGCGCAAGGTACGCGTGAAAAATCACATTGAGGAAGTATATACCTACTTAGCAGAATGGGAGGCGGCAAAATGAGAATTTATTTTACATTTGAACCAAGACCTGATTTACGTGAGCCGTTAGTGGCCGAGTTTCCACAGGTTGATTTTATTTTTGAGACTGGCTTATCCATTGAGGAGTTGCAAAGAGCAGATGTACTTGTTACATATGGTGAGGATTTAAATAAGGAAAATATGAATTACGCCACAAATCTGAAGTGGATTTTTGTAGCCTCGGCTGGAGTTGAAAAAATGCCAGCTCAAGCTATTATGGAACGAAATATCTTAGTTTCGAATGTGCGTGGAATTCATAAAACGCCAATGGCAGAATCGATGCTTGCTCATATTTTAGCTATTAAACGTGCGCTGCCATGGATGTATGAGCAGCAGAAGAAAAGTGAATGGTCAAAAAAAGCAAAGCAATCAGAATTACGAGACAGTACAGCTCTTATTCTAGGTCCAGGTGCTATTGGCTCAGAGGTAGGTCGTTTATTACAGGCCTTTGGTGTAACAACTATTGGCTGTAACCGTTCAGGGAAAGAAGCGGCGTATATGGATAACATAGTGTGTTTTGACCAATTAATAGAAGCTTTGCCTAAGGCTGATATCGTCATTTCTGTATTACCTAAAACGGATGAGACAACGCACCTCTTGAAACAAGAGCATTTTAAAGCAATGAAAAGTAATGCCATTTTTATGAATTTTGGTCGTGGCAATTTAGTAGAGGAAGATACTTTAATACATGCCATTCAATCAGGTGAAATTGGCTATGCTGTTTTAGACGTATTTGAACAAGAGCCTTTAGCGGTAGATCATCCATTATGGTCCTTACCGAATGTTATTGTATCTCCACATATTTCAAGCCACTCTTCACGATATGTTGAACGTAGCTTACATATTTTTAAGCCTAGTTTAGAGAAATGGTTACGTGGTGAAAAGGAATTAGAAAATGTGATGGATTTATCAAGAGGCTATTAGGTCATGTAAGAAATAATTTATTCATCAAAGCTTGGGAGACATTTGCAATAGAAAGTGTTGATTGAGGATTAGGTTATATAAGAAAGCGTCATGCTGAACGGTAATCTACTTAGAAATTGGAAACAGTTCAATGATCATTCAAGTTGGAGAGATTATATGCCCTCATTAGAAAAATGTTATTGTTTTAGAAGGTGTACGATTGACAGAACTAAGCCTAATTCGCTACACTAATTATAACAATTATAAATTAAGAATATTTATGGAAGAGGTGCATGACGATGTCTGCAACGCATTTACAGGATGCTCTTGACACGTTAAAAACAACTGGTGTACGTATTACTCCTCAGCGTCATGCTATTTTGGAATATTTAATTCAATCAATGGCACATCCAACTGCCGATGAAATTTATAAAGCACTTGAAGGAAGATTCCCAAATATGAGTGTAGCAACTGTCTATAATAACCTTCGCGTATTTCGCGAGGTTGGTTTAGTGAAAGAACTTACCTATGGTGATGCTTCGAGTCGCTTTGATTTCGTTACAAATGATCATTATCACATGATTTGTGAATGCTGTGGAAAAATAGTCGATTTTCATTATCCTGGTCTCGATGAAATTGAACATTTTGCATCGCAAGTAACAGGCTTTGATGTGCATTCGCATCGCTTAGAGATATACGGCACTTGTCCATCGTGTAAAGATGTATCTGCAAAAGTGCAGTAAAAAATCCTAGCTCTCATAAGGGCTAGGATTTTTTTGTCTTATTATAAGATTG